>NZ_JAPNMC010000009.1:0-222349 GCF_026627565.1 Enterobacter cloacae complex sp. 2022EL-00788
ATCTCTCGCATCCCAGGGCATAAGCGACTCCATAAACGGGTTCTTATGCCTTAGTTGTAAGTGTCTACCATGTCCCCGAACAAGTGTTCACTATGTCCCCGGACCGTACACCCCAGAGGGGAGAGGGGACTGCCCGGTGCGGTCTGTTTCCTGAGGTGAGGGGGTAGAAATTAAACCCGGCTGCCCCACAGGTCATATTCGTCGGCGTTTTCAACCTTCACGCGAATGATGTCGCCCGGCTTGACGCTGGTTTCACCGTTCAGATACACCGCGCCGTCGATTTCAGGGGCATCCGCCATGCTGCGGCCAATCGCGCCTTCTTCATCCACCTCGTCGATGATGACCAGAATCTCGCGGCCCACTTTCTCCTGAAGGCGTTCAGCAGAGATCTGCTGTTGCAGCTGCATAAAGCGGTTCCAGCGCTCCTCTTTCACCTCTTCCGGTACCTGATCCGCCAGCTCGTTGGCGGTTGCGCCTTCAACCGGGCTGTACTTGAAGCAGCCTACGCGGTCCAGACGCGCTTCCTTCAGGAAGTCGAGCAGCATCTGGAAGTCTTCTTCGGTTTCACCCGGGAAGCCGACGATAAAGGTGGAACGCAGGGTCAGGTCAGGGCAGATTTCGCGCCACTGTTTGATGCGCGCCAGCTGGCGGTCAACGGAGCCAGGACGCTTCATCAGCTTCAGAATACGCGGGCTGGCGTGCTGGAGCGGAATGTCGAGGTACGGCAGGATTTTGCCTTCCGCCATCAGCGGGATCACGTCATCAACGTGCGGGTACGGGTAGACGTAGTGCAGACGCGTCCAGATCCCGAGCTTAGCGAGCTGCTCGCACAGGCCAACCATGCTGGTTTTCACCGGCTCGCCGTTGTGGAAGCCGGCGCGGTGCTTCACGTCCACGCCGTAGGCGGAGGTGTCCTGGGAGATGACCAGCAGCTCCTTGACGCCCGCATCGGCGAGGCGCTTGGCCTCTGCCAGCACTTCACCAATCGGACGGCTTACCAGATCGCCACGCATCGACGGGATGATGCAGAAGGTGCAGCGGTGGTTGCAGCCTTCAGAAATTTTTAAGTACGCGTAGTGGCGCGGCGTCAGCTTCACGCCCTGTTCCGGCACCAGGCTCAGGAACGGGTTGTGCTTAGGCTTTGGTACGTAGTGATGAACATGTTCCAGCACCTGCTCGTAGCTGTGCGGCCCGGTGATCTCCAGCACCTTCGGATGCACCTCGCGGATCTGATCCACTTTTGCACCCAGGCAGCCGGTCACAATCACCTTGCCGTTTTCCGTCAGGGCTTCACCAATGGCTTCCAGCGACTCCTGGACCGCGCTGTCGATGAACCCGCAGGTGTTGACGATCACCATGTCGGCGTTGTCGTAGCTTGGCACCACGTCATAGCCTTCGGTGCGAAGTTCAGTCAGGATGCGTTCGGAATCCACCAGGTTTTTCGGGCAGCCCAGGGAGACAAAGCCGATTTTCGGCTGGTGCATAACATTGCTCATAGATTAAAAATTCATCAATTATGGAATTATCAGGGCGGGATTTTACAGCGTATCGCGGGGGATTTATACATTCTTTATGGCTCAGTTGAATGCGCCATTCGTTGTAACATTGTAAATAATGTTAATCAGTTAACGTTTATTGATCCCGGGCATTAAATTGTACAAAAATTAACCGTATTCTGAAGGTGGTACTATGGCTGACAGAGGAGGAAATAGCATGTCCGTTGACAGACTGAAACGCGATCTGCTTAACAAGCTGATCAACGCCCGACTCGACCTGGCTGCTTATCTGCAACTCCGCAAGGCGAAAGGGTATATGTCAGTCAGCGAAAGCGAAAATCTGCGTGATAACCTGTTTGAACTTTGCAATTACATGCGTGAAAAAGCACCGACCCTGAAAGCGCAATACGCGGACAGCGAGCTGACGGCGCTGCGCCGTTCCGCCGAGGTGCTCTCCATAGCAGGGGTATGTTTGATGAACGGACGTCACGACTGCCCAAATTTTATTGCGGTTAACGCAGAGAAGCTTGAAAACTGCCTGACAACGCTCTCTCTTTGCATCATGTGTCTGAACAAGCCTGAAACCCTTGTCCGGCAATGAACCCGGGGGAGGCGACTCCCCCTTTTGCTTAAGCTTTTGTAAAAGTGTTAACGCGCCCGGTAACAGTGGCTAATCTTTAAGCCATATGCCGATAAAGGAGTGCGTTATGCCTCGTTCCCCACTGTTTTTCCTGCCCGTACTGCTTTTCCCCGTTTCGCTCCTTGCCGCGCCAGAACCGGTAAACGTCGAGGTGTTACAGACGAAGCTCGATCACCCCTGGTCGCTGGCTTTTCTTCCGGATAATAAGGGGCTGCTGGTCACGCTAAAGGACGGGCAGCTTAAGCACTGGCAGGCAGGGAAAGGGCTCTCCGATCCGATTGTTGGCGTGCCGAAGGTGTGGGCGAGCGGCCAGGGCGGCCTGCTGGACGTGGTGCTGGCCCCGGATTTTGAACGGTCGCGGCGGGTCTGGCTAAGCTTCGCCGAGGCAGGTAATGACGGGAAGGCGGGTACCGCGGTGGGCTACGGGCGGCTGAGCGATGACCTGTCGCGCATTGAGGGATTCCAGGTGGTGTTCCGCCAGATGCCGAAGCTCTCCACCGGCAACCACTTTGGCGGACGGCTGGTGTTTGACGGCAAAGGCCACCTCTTTATTGGCCTTGGTGAAAACAACCAGCGCCCGACGGCGCAGGATCTGGATAAGCTTCAGGGCAAGGTGGTGCGCCTGACGGAAGACGGGAAAGTGCCGCCGGATAACCCGTTTGTGAATACTGCCGGGGCGCGTCCCGAAATCTGGTCTTACGGCATTCGTAATCCGCAGGGGATGGCGATGAACCCGTGGAGCGACACGCTGTGGCTCAACGAACACGGCCCGCGCGGCGGGGATGAGATTAACATTCCTGAGAAGGGGAAAAACTACGGCTGGCCGATGGCGACCCACGGCATCAACTACAGCGGCCTGAAAATCCCGGAAGCGAAAGGCGAGCACGTTGAGGGCACGGAAAAGCCGCTGTTTGTCTGGAAGGTCTCGCCGGCCGTCAGCGGTATGGCCTTCTACAATAGCGACGTTTTCCCGCAGTGGAAAAACAAGCTGTTTATTGGCGCGCTGAAGGAGAAAGACATCATCGTACTGAGCGTGGATGGCAATAAGGTGACGGAGGACGGGCGCATTCTTGGTGATAAAAATCAGCGTATTCGCGACGTGCGCGTGGGACCGGATGGCTATCTGTACGTGCTGACCGACGAGACGGACGGGCAACTGCTGAAGGTCAGCCCGTCCGGCGCGTAATCAGCTCACCGGGATCATCACCACGTTACGGTAAGCCGGACGCTCGCTGAGCTGGCGGATCCAGCGCTCAAGGTGCGGGCGCGGAGCCCAGCTCAGCCCCATATTGGTCAGGTTCCAGACAAAAGGGGCGACGGCGATATCGCCCACGCCAAACGCGTCGCCGGAGAACCAGGCGTGCTTCGCCAGTTCGTCGTCCATCATGGCAAACAGCGATTCGCAGGCGTCCTGCGCGGCGTGAATGGCAGGATAGTCACGTTCGGCTTCCGGCGTGCGGATCAGCCCCATCAGGATCACGCGGTGGGTTGGGGAAAGCGTCTGGTTTGCCCAGTCCATCCATTTTTCACCCTGGGCGCGCCGGGCCGGGTTTTCTAACCACAGGCGGCCCTGGCCGTACTGAGCGGCAAGGTAACGCACGATGGTATTGGACTCCCACAGCGTGGCGTCCGTCTCGTCATCACGCAGCAGCGGCACCAGCCCGTTTGGATTCATCGCCAGATAGTCAGCGTCCTTATTCACGCCGAACGACAATCCGGCCATGATTTGATTGAACGGTAAATCCAGCTCCTCCAGCGTCCAGAGCACTTTCTTCACGTTTGTCGAATTGTTCCTGCCCCACAGCGTAATCATATTTACTCCCGATGAGATGTGAATCCGAGTCAGCTTTTTGCCATGGTGAGATAAACCTAACAATTACGCAACAGATGCTAAAAAAAACGCCGTAATCAAAGCGTATCTGAATGTTATTGCATAAACTTTAAAAACTTTACCTGGAACAGGTTTCTTTGAACGCTGTAGTGCGCTATTACTCATCGCTTCTTGCGACACGGTGATTGTGACGTGATTTTTAGAATGGACACTCGGGTGGCATTTATGACGCAAAAAACTTCCTCTCTGCGCAGCCTGGCGGCAGGCTCGGCGCTGCTTTTCCTTTTTGCCCCAACGCTCTATGCGGCGGAACAGACGGCGCCCGAAGCGCCACCTGTCGATGCGCGCGCCTGGATCCTGATGGATTACGCCAGCGGAAAAGTGCTGGCAGAGGGTAACGCCGACGAAAAACTCGACCCGGCGAGCCTGACGAAAATAATGACCAGCTATGTGGTTGGCCAGGCGCTGAAAGCGGGCAAGATCAAGCTGGATGACATGGTCACCGTCGGGAAAGACGCCTGGGCGACCGGCAACCCGGCGCTGCGAGGCTCGTCCGTTATGTTCCTGAAGCCCGGCGACCAGGTGTCCGTTTCCGATCTGAATAAGGGGGTCATTATTCAGTCAGGAAATGATGCCTGTATCGCGCTGGCCGATTACGTGGCGGGCAGTCAGGATTCATTTATTGGCTTAATGAACGGCTACGCGCAAAAGCTGGGCCTGACCAACACCACGTTTAAAACCGTTCACGGCCTGGACGCGCCGGGTCAGTTCAGTACCGCGCGTGATATGGCGCTGCTGGGCAAAGCGCTGATCCATGACGTTCCGGATGAATACGCCATCCATAAAGAGAAAGAGTTTACCTTCAACAATATTCGCCAGCCTAACCGTAACCGCCTGCTGTGGAGCAGCAACGTCAACGTGGACGGTATGAAAACGGGGACAACTGCCGGGGCGGGATATAACCTCGTGGCCTCCGCAACCCAGGGCGATATGCGCCTGATTTCGGTGGTGCTGGGCACTAAAACCGACCGCATTCGCTTTAACGAATCAGAAAAGCTGCTGACCTGGGGCTTCCGCTTCTTTGAAACCGTCACGCCGATTAAGCCGGACGCCACCTTTGTAAGCCAGCGCGTCTGGTTTGGCGACAAGCGCGAAGTGAGCCTGGGGGCGGGTGAAGCCGGTTCCGTGACCATTCCTCGCGGCCAGCTGAAAAACCTGAAAGCCAGCTATACCCTGACCGATCCGCAGCTCACCGCGCCGCTGAAAAAAGGCCAGGTGGTCGGGACGATTGATTTCCAGCTCAACGGTAAGTCGATTGAACAGCGTCCGCTGGTGGTGATGGAAGCGGTGGAAGAGGGCGGCTTCTTCAGCCGGATGTGGGATTTCGTCCTGATGAAATTCCACGGATGGTTCGGCAGCTGGTTTAGCTAAATCTTATGGGTTTTCTCCCTCTCCCTGTGGAAGAGGGCCGGGGTGAGGGCAGCAGGCCGCACCCCGCTTAATACATCAGCTTGACCTGCTGCGCTTTCGCGTACGCCACCAGCTCTTCATCCGGTCGGCAATCGCTCACGATGGCGTCGAAGCGCGACAGTTCCCCCATCCTTGCCGGGCGCACCTTGCCAAACTTACTGTGGTCAACCACCAGCACGTGGTGCTGCGCGGCGTTAAGCGCCCAGTGTTTTACCGGCAGCTCTTCGAGGTTAAAACAGGTCGCCCCCTGCTGCACGTTCACGCCCGCCGCAGAGTAAAAGGCGATATCCGGGCAGAGGTTGCTGAGCGTGTCCTGAATGTTCAGCGGCTTGAAGATGGCATTGCTGGCGTGAAACTCACCGCCGCATAAAATCACCCGGCACGCCGGTTTCTCCTGTAGCGCCAGAAAGGTGTTCAGGGAATAACAGACGGCGGTAAAAGGAAGGGTGCTGTCGATGGCCTCGATGATCCACGGGGTAGTTGTTCCGCAGTCAAAAAACAGCGTCTGATGCGGCTGCACCAGCGAGGCGGCGAGCCGCGCGGCTTTGCGCTTCTCTTCCACCAGCCGCGTTTTTTGATCGCTTAACAGGTAGTGGCTGGCGCTACGCGGTTCAAGGACGATATACCCACCCAGCAGCACAACGGGAGCGCTGTCGCTGTTCAGATCGCGGCGAATGGTCATTTCAGACACGCCGAGCAGGCTGGCGGCTTCCTTGAGATGCAGCTTATCGCTGCGCTTCAGCGCCTGGAGCAGCTGAGCAATGCGGTCATCGCGGCGTGTTTCCATAGATCCTCGGGCTAAAAAAGTGAGCCCCCGCAGGGCGGGGGTTCAAGTGTAACCTGACGGACCGGGGTTAGTCACGTATCCAGCCTTTGCGGATCGGGAGGGCAAACAGAACGCGATAGGCCTGTGATAATCCACGATAAAGCGCCGGACCAAAGAGGCTCCACATGATGGCCGCGCTGACGCAGCCCATCAGTCCGACCAGGAAACCGCCGACCATATCCAGCGGCCAGTGCACGCCCAGGTATACGCGGGACCAGGCGATGGCGAGCGCCACTCCCATCAGCACCGCCCCGGACCACAGGCGATGCCAGAACAGGAACGCCAGCGCGAAGGTGAAAATAACCGTGCCGTGATCGCTCGGGAACGAGTCATCCGGCGCATGGTGCAGGAAGTTGTAGCCGACGCGTTCGACAAACGGCCGGTCGTGCGGGAAGGCGTGGCCCAGCGCGTAGCTTGCCAGTACGCTGACCCCGATCGCCATCGCCATTTTTATCACCAGGTGGCGCTGCGCGGTAACCTGTGTGCGTGGCCCCCATAGCCAGAGGATCGCGGCGAGAGCCGGTACAATGCTGATCACATCCTTCGCAATGAAGGTAGCGAGGTCAATCATCCATTCCGGTGACGACGGCGTGGCGTTGAGCAGGTAAAACAGTTCGTAGTTAAGATTCTCTAACATAGTATCGTTACTCTTTAGCAAACCAGGTAGAAACCAGCCCGTAAGCCAGCACCTGGGAAAACCAGACCCACCACCCGGCCCACAGGTTGTGAGAGAAAAAATGTGCCCCGCGCATCACCTGCCCTAAGCCCATCAAAAGGCCCATCGCCGCACCCAGCGCGACGAAGACCCAGGCCAGGCGCGGACGTTCGCGCCAGAAGGCAAAAAACAGCCCCATAATCATAAAGCCGCTCGAGGCGTGGCCGCCGGGAAAGCAGCGCCCCGGCCCGCTGTCTGCCGGAACGGCGCTGAACAGGGGGTACGAAACGGCTCTGCCGCCATACTCCACCAGATCCCACGGACAGCTGTGGTGGCTCAGGCTTTTCAGCGCGCCAACCACCAGCGCTCCCAGGCCCATCAGCAGCGCGGCCGTTACCAGCCTGGCATTGCGCCTGAATGCGCCGTAAATAAGCGCCACGGCGGCCAGCGCAATGGCCACGTATTTCGCCAGCCGATGGTTTAGCAGATCCAGCAGCGGGTTTTGCTGTAGCGGAAACTGGTGCGCCGCGGCGTCATACCAGAAGCCGGTTATCCACCGGTCGAGCGATTCATCGCGCGAAAGCCAGGTAAAAAGCAGCGCAAGGGCGATCAGCACGAAAAGCTGATAACCATAAAAGCGGGTCGGCAAACGGTAAAGTCGTTTTGTCTTAGTTGTCGGTAACTTAGATAATTCTGAAGGGCTGGCGACGTGTGTCATGATTTCGATCGGTAGCGTGAAATAGCCCTATCATAGAGAGGCCAACTTAAGGAAACCTTAAACAACAACGATAAGTGCTTTATTTCTGTTATTTCACGTTAATGTGCTATCTCAGACAGCGGCAATTCATTACACTCATCGCGATTTTTTCATACTAAAGAGATTGCATGATAAACCGTTCTTCTTCCGGTAATCGTCTGGGTCGTCAGGCGTTACTTTTTCCTCTGTGTCTGGTGCTCTACGAATTTTCTACCTATATCGGCAACGACATGATCCAGCCTGGCATGCTGGCGGTTGTTGAGCAGTACAACGCAGGTATTGAGTGGGTGCCGACATCCATGACCGCCTATCTCGCGGGCGGCATGTTTTTACAGTGGCTGTTAGGGCCGCTGTCGGATCGTATTGGCCGCCGTCCGGTAATGCTGACGGGCGTGGTGTGGTTTATCGTTACCTGTCTCGCCACGCTGCTGGCACAAAACATTGAGCAGTTCACCCTGCTGCGCTTCCTTCAGGGCGTGAGCCTGTGCTTTATCGGCGCCGTGGGCTATGCCGCCATTCAGGAGTCGTTCGAGGAGGCGGTGTGCATCAAGATCACCGCGCTGATGGCGAACGTGGCGCTGATTGCACCGCTTCTGGGTCCGCTGGTGGGAGCCGCATGGGTGCACGTTGCGCCGTGGGAGGGGATGTTTGTGCTTTTTGCCGCGCTCGCGGCTGTCTCCTTCTTTGGTCTGCACCGCGCGATGCCGGAGACCGCCACCCGCCTGGGAGAAAAGCTCTCGCTTAAAGAGCTGGGGCGTGATTATAAAGCGGTGCTGAAGAACGGCCGTTTTGTGGCGGGCGCGCTGGCGACGGGCTTCGTCAGCCTGCCTCTGCTGGCGTGGATTGCCCAGTCGCCGGTGATCATCATCAGCGGCGAGCAGCTTAGCAGCTATGAGTATGGCCTGTTGCAGGTGCCGATTTTCGGCGCGCTGATTATCGGTAACCTGGTGCTGGCGCGTCTGACGTCGCGTCGCACCGTGCGTTCGCTGATTATTATGGGCGGCTGGCCCATTGCGGCAGGGCTGATTATTGCGGCGGCGGCGACCGTGGCCTCGTCTCATGCCTACCTCTGGATGACCGCGGGGCTAAGCGTCTACGCGTTTGGTATTGGCGTGGCGAATGCCGGCCTGGTGCGCCTGACGCTGTTCGCCAGTGAAATGAGTAAAGGCACGGTGTCTGCCGCGATGGGCATGCTGCAAATGTTGATTTTCACCGTCGGTATTGAGGTGAGCAAGCACGCTTACGCGTTTGGCGGCAACGGGCTGTTCAGCCTGTTCAACCTCGTCAACGGCGTGCTGTGGGTAGGATTAATGGTGGTGTTCCTGAAAGACAAACGCGTAGGAAGCGCACTGCAACCGTAATCCTTATTCCCTCTCCCGGTGGGAGAGGGTTCCCCACAAATTAATGCGAGCACTAAGCAATCCCCTCGCCCCTGCGGGGAGAGGGTTAGGGTGAAGGGACCAGAGCGCACGAAATCAGTTAAACGGCGCTTCCCCGTTCAGCACCTTATCAATCACGTCCAGCACGCCTTCGTCATTATTATTCGGCGCCTCAAAGCGGGCCACCGCTTTAATGTGCGGTTTGGCATTGGCCATCGCGAAGCCATACCCTGCCTGGCGCAACATCTCCACGTCGTTACCGCTGTCGCCAAAGGCCACCACCTCGCTGTCCTCAATGTCCCAGCGCGCCTGAAGGATCCGCAGGCCGTTAGCTTTATGCACGCCGGGGATAATCAGGTCGATACTGCCGTGTCCGGTGGTCACCGGCACCATGATGTCGCCGAGCTTTTCATGCAGCAGCGCCTGAATGCGCGGTATTTCGTCGTCCGAGACGTTAAGCCCGAACTTGAAGAAAATATCGTTGAGGTTGTCGAAACTGCTGACGCTTTCAAGGCGGTGATAGTACTTCAGGGCAATCTCTTTAAAGAGGTCGTCATAGGTTTTCAGCGTGTAGGCGCTGTTTTTTCCGCAGGCGATAATCTCTATGCCGGGAACGTCGTTTAACAGGGTGGCGACGGTCAGAAAGTGCTCTTTCGACAGCTCGCCGTTAAACACATCTTCACCGGCATCAACGACCCAGCCGCTGTTTTCGGCGACAAAGGCGATCTCGTGGGCGATCTCCGGGAAAAACGAGATCAGCTGGTAGTACTGGTTTCCGCTGGCCACCACAAAACGAATGCCTTGCGCCTTCATGCGCGCGTACTGCGCCAGAAAACGCGCCCGATTGTAGGTTTTCGCATCGCTCAGGAAGGAGCCATCCATGTCGACTGCAATCAGCTTAACGCTCATATCCCTTCTCCATTGTCGTTTGTTCAGCTTCCGGTTTTGCCACCGCGCGCGCCACCAGTGCGGCAATAATCACTAACCCTAATACCACCAGCATGGCGCTGCGCAACCCGTAGTGCTCGCCGAGGAACCCAAGCAGCGGCGGCCCCACCAGGAAGGCTAGGTAGCCGGTGGTCGCCACGACGCTTACGCGGGTTGGCGCATCCGGGCCGGTATCGCTGGCGGCAGAAATGGTCAGCGGGAAGCCGAGAGAGGCGCCCAGCCCCCACAGGATCACCGACACGCCGGCAATCCAGTCTACGTCCACAAAGATAATCATCGCGATGCCCAGCCCGCCCAGCAGGGCGCTGGCACGCACCACCGCGACGCGGCTGTAGCGGTCGATAAACCAGCCGCCGGTAAAGCGTCCGACGGTCATACCGAGCGTAAAGCCGGCGTATATCAGCGAGCCGGAGGTGGGGCTAAAGCCGTGCCCGTCCACCATCAGCAGCGGAAGCCAGTCGTTGGCGGAGCCTTCCGCAAACGCCATCGCCAGCACCACCACGCCAATCAGCATCAGCTGGAGATCGCGGTAGAAGGGCAACCCTTTTGCCGCAGACTTTTGTTCATCCGAGGCGTTTTGTCCCGTACCGGCGGGAATAGCCCGGATGCCGGTGAGGATGGGGATAATGCAGACCAGCGCCGCCAGTAATATGTGCACATTGGCGGCAATGCCCAGCGCCGTCAGCGCCATCCCCACGCCCGCGCCCGCCAGCGTGCCGAGGCTGTAAAAGCCATGCATCATCGGCAGCACCGTTTTGTTCATCTCCTGCTCGACGGCGGCCCCTTCAACGTTAATGGCCACTTCTGCTGCTCCAAAGCTGCCGCCGAACACCATCAGTCCGAGGGCGAACATCAGGGGTGAGGCAAACCACAGCGCCATGCTCAGCGCGAGCATACCGACCACGGCGAAGCACATGGTGGTGCGGATCACCGCGCGGGTACCAAAGCGCTTCACCAGCCAGGCCGAGCACAGAATGCCGCTCATCGAGCCAATCGACAGGCCAAACAGCACAATCCCCATTTCCGCCGTGGAGACGGAGAGCGTATCGCGGATTGCGGGCGTGCGCGTCGCCCAGGAGGCCATCAGCAGCCCGGGGATAAAGAAGAACATAAACAGCGCCCACATGCGAAGTTGCAGGGCTTTGCGAGGAGAAGTCAGCGTCATTGGGGTCAGCACCAGAAGTACAACGATAGCGACAACACTAGCAACTTTGTGTACATTTGTACATAAACCGGATGAGGATTTTATGAGCAGACCACCGAACGACCCCAACCGTCGGGAGAAGATCCTCCAGGCGACGCTGGACACCATCGCCGAGCACGGTATACACGCCGTCACGCACCGCAAGATTGCAACCTGCGCAGGCGTGCCGCTGGGATCGATGACCTACTATTTCGACGGTATGGAGCCGCTGCTGGAAGAGGCGTTCACCTGGTTTACGCAGCAGATGTCGCAGCAGTACCGGGATTTCTTTGCAGGCGTTACCGGGCGGGAGAGGGCGTGCGAGGCGATAACCACGCTGATCCATAGCTCAGCGGTGACCACCCCGCACAATATGGCGCTGATGTACCAGCTATATGCCTTTATGCACCGCAGTAACGCGCTGCGCACGGTCATGCAGGACTGGATGAAGATGAGTCAGACTACGCTTGAGCAGTGGTTTGATCCGGCCACCGCCCGCGCGCTGGACGCGTTTATCGAAGGGATGACCCTGCATTTTGTAACCGACCGCGCGCCCTTAACCCGGGAGGAAATCCGGGCGATGGTGGGCCGTATTGCGCGGGAGCAGGCGCCCTGCGCTTAACGGCAGGGCGCCGTGACGTTAACGGCCCTTAATTTTTTGACCGGAAGCGTCCACGACCGCTTCGCCATCCTCTTTGGTAAACGCCCCTTTTTGGGCGTCGGGCAGAATATCCAGCACGCGCTCCGAGGGGCGACACAGCCTCGTTCCCAGTGGGGTAACGACAATCGGGCGATTAATCAGGATCGGATATTGCAGCATGTAGTCAACGAGCTGGCTGTCGCTAAACCTGTCTTCCGCCAGGCCCAGCTGGTCATAAGGCTCGACGTTTTTTCGCAGCAGGTCGCGGGGGGTAATACCCATGTCGGCAAGCAGCGTCACCAGCTCGTCGCGAGAGGGCGGAGACTCGAGATACAAAATAATTTCGGGTTCGGTGCCGCTGTTGCGGATCATCTCCAGCGTATTGCGCGACGTGCCGCAGGCCGGGTTGTGGTAGATGGTAATGTTGCTCATATCAGGTACTCACTACAGTGTGACGGAGAGACGTAACGCCAGCGCGGCGAGCGTTACAAACAGGACCGGCAGCGTCATTATAATGCCCGTCCGAAAATAGTAGCCCCAGCCGATCGTCATGTTTTTTTGCGCCAGCACATGGAGCCAGAGCAGGGTGGCAAGGCTGCCGACGGGCGTGATTTTTGGTCCCAGATCGCAGCCAATCACGTTAGCGTAAATCATCGCCTCTTTAATCAATCCCGTTGCCGAGCTGCCTTCAATGGAGAGGGCGCCAATCAGCACCGTTGGCATATTGTTCATTATGGACGACAGGAAGGCGGTGATAAATCCGGTTCCCAGCGTGGTGGCCCAGAGCCCGTATCCGGCCAGGCGATCCAGAACGCCGGAGAGAGACTCCGTCAGCCCGGCGTTGCGCAGGCCATACACTACCAGGTACATCCCCAGCGAGAAGATAACGATCTGCCACGGCGCGCCGCGCAGCACCTTACCGGTATCAATCGCGTGCCCGCGTTTTGCGACGGCAAATAAAATCAGCGCGCCCGCACTCGCGATGGCGCTGACCGGAATGCCGAGAGGCTCAAGCACAAAGAAGCCGATCAGGAGTAATACAAGGACGATCCAGCCCGTTCTGAAGGTTGGCAGATCGTTAATGGCCCGTGCCGGCTCCCGGAGTTTCGACAGATCGTACGTCGGAGGAATGTCCTTGCGAAAGAACAGGTGCAGCATGACCAGCGTTGCGGCAATCGCGGCGATATCAACCGGGATCATCACCGAGGCGTATTCGCTGAACCCCAGCGTAAAGAAGTCTGCCGATACAATGTTGACCAGGTTGGATACAATCAGCGGCAGGCTGGCGGTATCGGCGATAAAGCCTGCCGCCATCACAAACGCCAGCGTCGCCTGCTTGCTGAACCCGAGCGCCAGCAGCATGGCAATAACGATAGGCGTCAGGATCAGCGCCGCACCGTCATTGGCAAACAGCGCCGCAACGGCCGCCCCCAGCAGCACGATCCAGGTAAACAGCAGCCGTCCCCGACCGTTTCCCCAGCGGGCAACGTGCAGCGCCGCCCACTCGAAAAAGCCGGACTCATCCAGCAGCAGGCTGATAACGATCACCGCGATAAACGTGGCCGTGGCGTTCCAGACAATATTCCAGACCACCGGTATATCGTTAACCTGGATAACGCCGCTCGCCAGCGCCAGCGCTGCGCCAATGGTCGCGCTCCAGCCGATGCTGAGCCCTCTGGGTTGCCAGATGACCAGCACCAGTGTGAATAAAAAAATCGCCCCTGCCAGAAACATCGCTTACTCCGTTATATCTGATTTTGTGAATGTATTTTTCTTAGCACGCACCCGGAAGGTTGCTTTTCAGCTTCAGGCGGGTCTCTTCCCGAAGGCAGTTCCAGCTGTTATCGATAACGGACGCTGCCCACGCGGGCATGTTCGGAGATAACCGGTAATGGACCCATTTTCCCTCCCGGCGATCGATGACCAGCCCGGACTCCCGGAGTAACGCCATATGGCGGGAGACTTTCGGCTGCGGCTCGCCGGTGGCAGAGCAGAGATCGCAGACGCACAGCTCCCCCGCTTCACGCAGAAGCATGACGATGGAGAGCCGCGTTTCGTCGGAGAGGGTTTTGAAGAGCTGAACGGGGTGAAGCATCTGGCGATCCTGCGTGGTTTTCTTTCATATGCATTAAATCATATATGTTTACGTGAGGAGGGGGAAGCGGAAATGGTAAGATGGGTGAATTTCAGGCAACAAAAAACCCATCAACCTTGAACCAAAACGGCGGGGTTGATGGGCTCCACAAATTGGGGACATCAAAGAAAAGCAGTGGCACTAGTTATGACTGCACCCTGCGTAAAAAGTTCTGCGCGTAACGAAAATTTTTTCCACTACGCGCAAACTTAAGAGTTATCCGAGTCCCGGCCAGATAATGACGATCAGCGTACCCGCCAGCGTCAGCAGCACGTTTGCGATGGCGTAGGTGCCTGCATATCCCAGCGCCGGGATGTTGCTGCGCGCGGTGTCGCTGATGATTTCCATCGCCGGTGCGCAGGTGCGCGCGCCCATCATCGCCCCGAAGAGCAGGGCGCGGTTCATGCGCAGCACGTAGGCACCGAACAGGAAGCAGATCACCACCGGTACCAGGCTGACGATAAGTCCGGAAACCAACATTTGCCAGCCAACGGCGCCCAGGCCGTTGCCAATGCCGCTACCGGCGCTTAAGCCTACTCCCGCCATAAAGACCATCAGGCCGAACTCCTTCACCATGTTCAGCGCGCCCTGCGGGATATAGCCGAAGGTAGGATGGTTCGCTCGCAGGAAGCCCAGCATGATCCCGGCGAACAGCAGGCCGGCAGCGTTACCGATGCCGAAGCTAAAGTTGCTGAACTGGAAGGTGATCATCCCAATCATCAGGCCAACAATGAAGAACGCGCAGAAGGCTAACAGGTCCGTTACCTGGCTGTGAATCGAGATAAAGCCGATACGGTCGGCAACGGTTTTGACGCGCCGGGCATCGCCGCTGACCTGCAACACGTCGCCTTTGTTGAGAACCACGTTGTCGTCGATAGGCATTTCAATCTGGCTGCGGATCACGCGGTTGAGGAAACAGCCGTGGTCGGTCAGCTTCAGCTGCGCCAGTCGGCGGCCCACGGCGTTGTGGTTCTTCACCACAATCTCTTCGGTAACGATACGCATGTCCAGCAGGTCGCGGTCGAACACCTCTTTCCCGTTGCGGAAGCTGGGATCGAGACGCGCGTGAGCGTCCGGGTAGCCGACGAGGGCAATATCATCGCCCATCTGGAGCACCGCATCACCGTCCGGGTTCGCCAGGATGCCGTTACGACGGATACGTTCGATATAGCAGCCGGTCTGACGGTAAATCCCCAGCTCGCGCAGGTTTTTCCCGTCGGTCCAGGCAACCAGCTCCGGCCCGACGCGGTACGCGCGGATAACCGGCAGGTAGACCTTACGTTTGGAGTCCGTGTCCAGGCCGCGCTCGCGGGCGATGGTCTGGGCGCTGGTTTGGAGATCCTGATGCTGAAGTTTTGGCAAATAGCGCGCGCCAACAATCAGGCTTACCAGACCAATCAGATAGGTCAGGGCATAGCCCAGGCTCAGGTTGTCCAGCGCGGTGGAAAGCTGCGTCCCAGCCATGCCCGAATGGCGAAGCGTATCGCCGGCGCCGACCAGCACCGGCGTGGAAGTCATCGAGCCCGCCAGCATACCCGCCGTTAAGCCAATGTCCCAGCCAAACAGCTTGCCCAGCCCTAACGCAATCAGCAGTGCGCTGCCGACCATCACCAGCGCCAGCATCAGGTAATTTTTGCCGTCACGGAAGAAAATTGAAAAAAAGTTCGGACCGGCTTCCACGCCTACGCAAAAAATAAACAGCATGAAACCTAAGTTAAGCGCGTCCGTGTTAATGCTGAAATGCTGCTGACCTAATAATAAGGAGACGACTAAAACGCCAATGGAATTACCAAGTTGAACTGAACCCAGGCGTAATTTACCCAGACAAAGGCCCAGCGCCAGTACCACAAATAATAACAGGATGTAATTCCCATTTAACAAGTCTGCGACGTTTATATTCACGGAGGCTAACTTCTTGTTTACCAGTAAGTTGTTGAATGAAAGGACTATTTGGGCTACTGTTTTTACGGTCAGGGACAAACGCTAACCGCGTCTCGCTCCCAGATAATTTCCCTAAACCAATAGCAAGCGGTTAGTTTAATCGTATTAGCTTTCGACAGCTACCTATTATCGCATCACTGCATGCGGCCTTTGGCAAGGATTGCCACTTTGCTTTATCTGACTGGGCGTCCGCTGGACGAGTGTGTATTTGATAGAGAGGAAGTCAGGAGGATAATTTGAACATTAAGCGAAACTGGGCGGGCGCAATCAGCTGTTTTTTGCTGTTTACGGTCGTTTGCATGTCGTTAGCTTTTAATGTGAAGGGAGCCTTCAGAGCTTCTGGTCATCCGGAGCTGGGCCTGCTGTTTTTCATCCTGCCGGGGGTCGTGGCCAGTTTTCTCTCGCGAAAAGGTGAGGTGATCATGCCGCTTATCGGGGCGATGCTTGCGGCCCCCCTCTGTCTGCTCCTGATGCGCGTACTGTTTCTCTCGTCGAGAAGCGTCTGGCAGGAAGTGGCGTGGTTAATGAGCGGCGTTTTCTGGTGCGCGCTGGGGGCGCTGTGCTTCTTATTTACGCGTAGCCTGCTGCAACAGCGCAAGCCACGTAAATAAAAACGCCCTCGGGGAGAGGGCGTCTTCGCATTACTGAGCGGCAAACAGGCCCAGATGCTCTTTGGCATAGGCTTCAAAATCTGTGCAGCCGCCGATGTGTTTCTGATCGAGGAAGATCTGCGGCACGGTTTCAACCGGCTTGCCAACGGTTTTTTCCAGATCGGCTTTGCTGATGCCTTCCGCGTGGATGTCAACGTAACGGAAGTTGAAATCATCACGCTCTTCAGTCAGTTTCTCAGCCAGCTCTTTAGCGCGCACACAGTAAGGGCATCCTGGACGACCAAAAATTACTGCAAACATTTCTCTCTCCTCAAAAAACAAGCCTGACGGCGAATAGCGCCTATAGTGCACGATAACCTGCCGTCATGGAAAGAAGGTTTCACCTGTCACTTTGATACAGTCAGGCTATGTTTCGCCAATTACATCGCGCAGATCATTGCCTATACTGGCTGCCATACGTTTTACGCAACACAAAGAGAGACAAGATGACGCCAACCATTGACCTGCTTCGTTCCCACCGTTCCATTCGCCATTTCACCGATGAGCCCATTACCCAGGCACAGCGGGAAGCGATCATCGACAGCGCAAGAGGCACCTCCAGCTCCAGCTTTTTGCAGTGCAGCTCCATTATCCGCATCACCGATCCGGCAATGCGTGAACAGCTGGTGACCCTGACGGGCGGGCAAAAGCACGTCGCTCAGGCGGCCGAATTTTGGGTATTCTGCGCCGATTTTAACCGCCACCTGCAAATCTGCCCTGAAGCGGAGCTGGGGCTGGCGGAACAGCTGCTGCTGGGCGTGGTAGATACCGCGCTGATGGCGCAAAATGCCTTCACGGCGGCGGAGTCGCTGGGGCTTGGCGGGGTGTATATCGGCGGGCTGCGCAACAATATCGAAAGCGTGACGGAACTGCTGAAGCTTCCGAAGCACGTGCTGCCGCTGTTTGGCCTGTGCCTTGGCTGGCCGGCGGATAACCCGGATCTCAAGCCGCGTATTCCTGCGGCGATGCTGGTGCACGAGAATCATTACCAGCCGGTCGATCCGAACGTGCTGGACCAGTATGACGAAGAGCTGGCGAACTACTATTTAACGCGCGACAGCAACAACCGCCGCGACACCTGGAGTGACCATATCCGCCGCACCATCGTTAAGGAAAGCCGCCCGTTCATTCTGGAGTATCTGCACAAGCAGGGCTGGGCGACGCGATAGTCCATTCCTCCTGCGCCTCGTGTATGATAGGCAGGCTTTCCCATGTCTTCAGAGAGGTGCAGGGTGAAAATTGCCATATTGTCCCGGGATGGAACGCTCTATTCATGCAAGCGCCTGCGAGAAGCGGCGGCGAAACGCGGGCATCAGGTTGAGATCCTCGATCCGATGTCCTGCTATATGAACATCGACCCTGCGGCGTCGTCGATTCATTACAAAGGCCGCAAGCTCCCGCATTTTGATGCGGTGATCCCCCGCATTGGCTCCCAGATAACCTATTACGGCACGGCCGCGCTGCGTCAGTTTGAAATGCTGGGCAGCTATCCGCTCAACGAGTCCGTGGCGATTTCCCGCGCCCGCGATAAGCTGCGATCGCTACAGCTGCTCGCGCGTCAGGGGATCGATCTGCCCGTTACCGGCATAGCCCATTCGCCGGACGACACCAGCGATTTGATCGACATGGTGGGCGGAGCGCCGCTGGTGATTAAGCTGGTTGAAGGCACGCAGGGTATTGGGGTGGTACTGGCGGAGACGCGCCAGGCGGCCGAAAGCGTGATCGACGCCTTTCGTGGTCTGAATGCCCATATCCTGGTGCAGGAATATATTAAAGAGGCCAGAGGGCGCGACATTCGCTGCTTTGTGGTCGGCGATGAGGTGGTAGCCGCCATTGAGCGGCAGGCTAAAGAGGGCGACTTCCGCTCCAACCTGCACCGTGGCGGCATCGCCCGGGTTGCCGTCATCAGCGAGCGCGAGCGCGAGGTTGCGGTGAAAGCCGCGCAGACGCTGGGGCTGGACGTGGCGGGTGTCGATCTGCTGCGCGCCGAGCGCGGCCCGCTGGTGATGGAAGTGAACGCCTCTCCGGGGCTGGAAGGGGTGGAAAAAACCACAGGCGTCGATATTGCAGGTAAAATGATTGCATGGATTGAACGCCATGCTACGCCGGGATTCTGCCTGAAAACGGGCGGTTGAATGGATCGGCGCGCGCTTTTTGCGTAATCTGAACACCGTTTTTATTTAAGAGGCTGCACAGCGATGGATTTACAGGTCGTACCTACACTGGATACGTTACGTCAATGGCTCGATGATGCCGGTATTACTTTTTTCGAATGCGACTCCTGCCAGGCGCTGCATCTGCCTCACATGCAAAATTTCGACGGTATTTTCGATGCCAAAATCGATCTGATTAACGACGTGATTCTTTTCTCGGCGCTGGCCGAGGTGAAGCCTTCCGCGCTGCTGGCGCTGGCGTCCGACCTGTCAGCGATTAACGCCAGTTCTTTGACCGTGAAAGCGTTTCTCGACATACAGGATGATAATCTGCCGAAGCTGGTGGTTTGCCAGTCATTATTCTCCGGTGCCGGGCTCTCCTTTAAGCAGTTCGCCTGGTTTATGCGCCTGAGCGAAGAGCAAATTTCCATGGTGATGATGGAAGCCAACGCGCATCACCTGCTGTACAGCGCGGAAGATGATGCTGAGAATAACGATGCAGCGCCCAATTTTCTCCACTAAGGCTGTCTGACTTTTGCGCAGTCGCTGCCAGAGCGGCTGCATAACGCCATTTTTTCTGCTGCTTTTAACCTTTCTTTAAAGAATCTTTCACCTCCCCTCAGGCCATTTCGGCTTATCACGTAGACATAATCTGCATAAAAAATTGATAAAAGGCGTTTTTTCGTCTGGGCTATAGCCGGAGACACGGGCTACAGTTATTCTTGCGATGCTTAAAAAAGCGAGCGGACCTGCCGGATAAAGGGGGTTATTTTTATTTCAGGCAGAGCGACAAACTATGCATGATTATTGCATATCTTCAGGCTGCACAGTTTTGGTTCGTTTGTTAACGAGCTTTCAGAAGGAATAACAATATGATCGCCTTGAATAAAAAATGGTTATCGGGTCTGGTTGCGGGTGCTCTGATGGCCGTCTCTGCCGGCACGCTCGCTGCGGAACAAAAAACGCTGCACGTCTATAACTGGTCTGACTATATTGCGCCGGACACCGTCGCCAGTTTTGAAAAAGAGACCGGCATTAAGGTGGTCTACGACGTCTTCGACTCCAACGAGGTGCTGGAAGGCAAACTGATGGCGGGCAGCACCGGTTTTGACCTGGTGGTGCCCTCCGCCAGCTTCCTGGAGCGTCAGCTGACCGCCGGCGTCTTCCAGCCGCTGGACAAGAGCAAATTACCGAACTGGAAAAACCTCGACCCGGAGGTGCTGAAGCTGATTGCCAAACACGATCCGGAGAACAAATACGCGATGCCTTATCTGTGGGCGACCACCGGTATTGGCTACAACGTGGATAAGGTCAAAGCCGCGCTGGGCCCGGACGTCAAGCTGGACAGCTGGGACGTGGTGCTGAAGCCGGAAAACCTTGAAAAGCTGAAAAGCTGCGGCGTCTCTTTCCTCGATGCCCCGGAAGAAATTTTTGCCACCGTGCTTAACTATCTCGGCAAAGATCCGAACAGCAGCAAGGCCGACGACTACACCGGCCCGGCAACCGATCTGCTGCTGAAGCTGCGTCCGAATATTCGCTACTTCCACTCCTCCCAGTACATTAACGACCTGGCAAACGGCGACATCTGCGTGGCGATCGGCTGGGCAGGCGACGTCTGGCAGGCGGCGAACCGCGCAAAAGAGGCGAAAAACGGCGTGAATGTCTCCTACTTCATACCGAAAGAGGGGGCGCTGGCCTTCTTCGACGTCTTCGCCATGCCGGCTGATGCGAAAAACAAAGAAGAAGCGTATCAGTTCCTCAACTACCTGATGCGTCCGGAAGTGATTGCCCACATCAGCGATCACGTCTATTACGCCAACGGTAACAAGGCCTCCGTGCCGATGGTCAGCGAGGAGATCCGTAATAACCCGGCGATTTATCCGCCGGCCGACGTGTTTGCCAAGCTGTTCACCCTGAAGGTGCAGGAACCTAAAATTGACCGCGTGCGTACCCGCGCGTGGACGAAGGTGAAAAGCGGTAAGTAATTACCCGTGAGCTGTAGGCCGGGCACGCGTAGCGCTCCCGGCAACGGGCGCACCGTTCTGGTGCGCCTGCACCATGATTTGTTTTCTGCCGGAGAGCACCCCGTGAATGACGCGATCCCCCGCCCGCAGGCGAAAGTCCGTAAAGCGCTGACCCCGCTTCTTGAAATTCGTAACCTCACCAAATCCTTCGACGGCCAGCATGCCGTGGACGACGTCAGCCTGACGATCTACAAGGGTGAGATTTTTGCTCTCCTCGGCGCGTCCGGCTGCGGTAAATCGACCCTGCTGCGCATGCTCGCCGGGTTTGAACAGCCGACCGCCGGGCAGATTGTGCTCGACGGTGTCGATCTTTCCAGCGTGCCGCCGTACCAGCGGCCCATTAACATGATGTTCCAGTCCTACGCGCTGTTTCCGCACATGACCGTTGAGCAGAACATCGCCTTCGGCCTGAAGCAGGACAAACTGCCGAAAGCCGAAATCACCGCGCGCGTGGCGGAGATGCTGAGCCTGGTGCACATGCAGGAGTTCGCGAAGCGTAAGCCGCACCAGCTTTCCGGCGGCCAGCGTCAGCGCGTGGCGCTGGCGAGAAGCCTTGCCAAGCGACCGAAGCTCTTACTGCTCGACGAACCGATGGGTGCGCTGGATAAAAAGCTGCGCGACCGCATGCAGCTTGAGGTCGTGGATATTCTCGAGCGCGTGGGGGCGACCTGCGTGATGGTGACCCACGACCAGGAAGAGGCGATGACCATGGCCGGGCGCATTGCGATCATGAATCGCGGTAAGTTCGTGCAGATTGGCGAGCCGGAGGAGATCTACGAGCACCCGACCACCCGCTACAGCGCGGAGTTTATCGGCTCGGTGAATGTCTTCGAAGGGCTGCTGAAAGCGCGTGAGGAGGACGGCCTGGTGATCGAATCGCCGGGGCTGGTGCACCCGCTTAAGGTGGATCCGGATAACGCCGTGATGGACAACGTGCCGGTCTACGTTGCCCTGCGCCCGGAAAAAATCATGCTCTGCGATGAGCCGCCCGCCGATGGCTACAACTTTGCCGTGGGCGAAGTGGTGCACATTGCCTACTTGGGCGACCTGTCTATCTACCACGTGCGCCTGAAAAGCGGGCAGATGCTCAGCGCCCAGCTACAGAACGAACACCGGTATCGCAAGGGACAGCCGACCTGGGGCGACGAGGTGAGCCTGTGCTGGGATGCGGACAGCTGCGTAGTCCTGACGGTATAAGGAGCGGTCATGAGTACACTTGAACCTCCAGCCCGCGTCAAACAGCCGGGCGGTTTCGCGCACTGGCTGGCGCGCATGCAGATGGCACATGGCCGTAAGTTGGTCATCGCCATGCCGTATATCTGGCTGATCCTGCTGTTTCTGCTGCCGTTCCTGATCGTCTTTAAGATCAGCCTGGCGGAGATGGCGCGGGCGATCCCGCCGTACACCGATCTGTGGGAGTGGGCGGACGGACAGTTTACGCTGACCTTAAACCTCGGTAATTTCCTGCAGTTGACCGAGGATCCGCTCTATTTTGAAGCCTACTTGCAGTCGTTACAGGTGGCGGCGGTCTCCACGATCTGCTGTCTGCTGATGGGCTATCCGCTGGCGTGGGCGGTGGCGCACAGCAAGCCGTCGACGCGAAACATTCTACTGCTGCTGGTGATCCTCCCGTCGTGGACCTCGTTCCTCATCCGCGTGTACGCCTGGATGGGGATCCTGAAAAATAACGGCATACTGAATAACGTCCTGCTGTGGCTTGGCGTTATCGACCAGCCGCTGACGATCCTGCACACCAATCTCGCGGTATATATCGGGATTGTTTATGCCTACCTGCCGTTTATGGTGCTGCCGATTTACACGGCCCTGACGCGTATTGACTACTCGCTGGTGGAAGCCTCGCTCGATCTTGGCGCGCGTCCGCTGAAGACCTTCTTCAGCGTCATCGTGCCGCTGACCAGGGGCGGGATCATTGCCGGGTCGATGCTGGTCTTTATCCCGGCGGTGGGGGAGTTTGTGATCCCCGAGCTGCTCGGCGGGCCGGACAGCATTATGATTGGCCGCGTGCTGTGGCAGGAGTTCTTTAATAACCGCGACTGGCCGGTGGCCTCGGCGGTGGCGATCGTCATGCTCCTGCTGCTGATCGTGCCGATCATGTGGTTCCATAAACACCAGCAGAAGCAGATGGGAGACCACGGATGAACAACCTGCCGGTAGTACGCTCTCCGTGGCGAATCCTGATCCTGGTGATTGGCTTTACCTTCCTGTACGCGCCGATGCTGATGCTGGTGATCTACTCGTTCAACAGCTCGAAGCTGGTCACCGTCTGGGCGGGCTGGTCCACGCGCTGGTACAGCGCGCTGTTCCATGACGATGCGATGATGAGCGCGGTCGGGCTAAGCCTGACCATTGCGGCGCTGGCGGCGACGATGGCCTGCGTGCTGGGCACGATTGCCGCGCTGGTGATGGTGCGCTTTGGCCGCTTCCGCGGGGCCAACGGCTTTGCGTTTATGATCACCGCGCCGCTGGTGATGCCGGACGTGATCACCGGCCTGTCGCTGCTGCTGCTGTTTGTGGCGCTGGCGCACGCCATCGGCTGGCCGGCGGATCGCGGTATGCTTACCATCTGGCTGGCGCACGTTACCTTCTGTACGGCGTACGTGGCGGTGGTGATCTCTTCGCGCCTGCGCGAGCTGGATCGCTCCATTGAAGAGGCGGCGATGGATCTTGGCGCAACGCCGCTGAAGGTTTTCTTCATTATCACGCTGCCGATGATTATGCCTGCGGTGATCTCCGGCTGGCTGCTGGCGTTCACGCTCTCGCTCGACGACCTGGTTATCGCCAGCTTTGTCTCGGGCCCGGGCGCGACGACGCTGCCGATGCTGGTCTTCTCCAGCGTGCGCATGGGGGTGAATCCGGAAATCAACGCCCTGGCGTCCATCATCCTCGGCGTGGTCGGAATTGTCGGATTTATCGCCTGGTATTTGATGGCGCGCGCGGAAAAGCAGCGCGTGCGCGATATCCAGCGTGCAAGACGCGGCTGAAGGAATTATTATTTCCAGTGATGTGCCGCGTATGACGCGGCACTGTTTTTCAGGGAAGTAAAAACATTGGGATTCTTGCAAAAAACACGTCATTCGCACGCTCGTCCGAACGTTCCTGCGCTGGTGCAGGTGGCGGCGCTCGCTATTATTATGATCCGCTGCCTGGACGTGCTGATGATAATGAACACGCTGGGCCCGCGCGGGATGGGGGAATTTATTCACCGCAGCGCGCAGACGTGGAATCTGACGCTGGTGTTTCTCAGCAGCCTGATGCTGGTGTTTATTGAAATCTACTGCGCGTTCTCGCTGGTAAAAGGGCGCAACTGGGCGCGATGGGTCTATCTGCTGACGCAGATCGCCGCCGCCAGCTATCTGTGGGCCGCCTCGCTGGGCTATGGTTATCCTGAACTGTTCAGCATTCCCGGCAGCTCCCGCCGCGAAATTTTCCATTCACTGGTCATGCAGAAGCTGCCGGACATGCTGGTCTTGTGCCTGCTTTTTATCCCGGCCTCCAGTCGGCGGTTCTTCCGCCTGCAATAATGTGTATAATCGCAGCCCTCGTGATCCTTAAGGTTTTCCTATGCAGTGCGCACTCTATGACGCCGGCCGCTGCCGCTCCTGTCAGTGGATAGAACAGCCGGTCTCTCAACAACTCACCGCCAAAATGGCCGATCTCCAGCAGCTGCTTGCCGGCCACGCGGTGGGCGAGTGGTGTGCACCCGTCAGCGGGCCGGAGCAGGGCTTTCGTAATAAAGCCAAAATGGTAGTCAGCGGCAGCGTCGAAAAGCCGCTGCTGGGCATGCTGCACCGTGACGGCACCCCGGAAGATCTCACCGCCTGCCCGCTGTATCCCGCCTCGTTTGAGCCGGTGTTTGCCGCGCTCAAGCCGTTTATTGCCCGCGCGGGGTTAACGCCCTACAGCGTCGCCCGCAGGCGCGGCGAGCTGAAATACCTCCTGCTTACCGAAAGCCAGATCGACGGCGGCATGATGCTGCGCTTCGTGCTGCGTTCGGAAACCAAACTGGAGCAGCTGCGCGCGGCGCTGCCGTGGCTGCAGGCGCGGCTGCAGCAGCTCAGGGTCATCACCGCCAATATTCAGCCGGTGCATATGGCCATCATGGAAGGGGAGAAAGAGATATTCTTCACCGAACAGCATGCGCTGGCGGAGCGTTTTAACGACGTGCCGCTGTGGATCCGTCCGCAAAGCTTCTTCCAGACTAACCCGGCCGTTGCCAGCGCGCTGTACGCCACCGCGCGTGACTGGGTGCGCGCGCTGCATGTTAATCACATGTGGGATCTGTTCTGCGGCGTCGGCGGCTTTGGCCTGCACTGCGCCACGCCGGACATGCAGCTCACCGGGATTGAAATTTCTGCCGAGGCGATTGCCTGCGCGAAGCAGTCCGCCGCGGAGCTGGGGTTAACGAACCTGCGCTTTCAGGCGCTCGACTCCACCCGGTTCGCCACCGGGCAGGGCAACGTGCCGGAGCTGGTGCTGGTCAACCCGCCGCGCCGGGGCATTGGCCTGGCGCTCTGCGACTACCTGAGCCAGATGGCGCCGGACGTTATCGTCTACTCCAGCTGTAACGCACAAACCATGGCGAAAGATATCGCCAGCCTGCCGGGTTACCGCATTGAGCGCGTTCAGCTCTTTGATATGTTCCCGCACACCGCGCATTACGAAGTGCTGACGTTGCTCGTGAAATCTTAAACAAAATGTGAACTCTTCATCCCTGCGAAATCAGGTAAGCTTACGTCATAAAAATTGAATGAAGGCTTACCCATGAAGCAGATCCTGCTGGTGGAAGATGACCACGATATCGCGGCGCTTCTGCGACTCAACTTAGAAGACGAAGGCTACGCCATTACCCACGAGCCGGACGGGGGAAAGGCGTTACCGCTTCTGGAAAAACAGCCGTGGGACGCGGTGATCCTCGATCTGATGCTGCCTAACGTCGACGGCCTGGAGATTTGTCGCCGTATCCGCCAGATGACCCGCTACCTGCCGATAATCATCATTAGCGCCCGCAGCAGCGAAACCGATCGTATCACCGGCCTGGAAACCGGGGCGGATGACTACCTGGCAAAACCCTTCTCGGTGCAGGAGCTGATTGCCCGCATTAAGGCGCTGTTCCGCCGCCAGCAGGCGATGGGACAGGCGCAGACGGACGGCATTATTCAGGCGCACGGCCTGACTATCGATCCGCTGGCGCGCACCGTGCGCCTGCACGGTCAGCTCGTCGACCTCACTCCGCGCGAGTTTGAACTGCTCTATTTCTTTGCCCGCCATCCCGGAGAGGTCTTTTCGCGGCTGGCCCTGCTGGAGCAGGTGTGGGGCTATCAGCACGAAGGCTACGAACACACCGTTAACACCCACATCAACCGCCTGCGCATCAAAATTGAAAAAGATGCCGCCGAACCGGAGATCGTTCGCACCGTGTGGGGCAAAGGCTACAAATTTGCGGAGCTGAACCATTATGCGTCGCTTTAGCCTGAGCCAGCGCCTGACGCTGCTGTTTACGGCGTTATTGCTGCTCTGCGCTACCGTTGCCTGCGCGGTGCAGCTCTACAGCAGTATGCAGTACGGTAACGCGATGGTGCAGCGGCTCTCCGGCGGACTGGCCCAGCAGATCGTCCAGCGGGAACCGATTCTGGATGCGCAGGGCAGGGTCGATCGGGGCGCCTTAAAGCCGCTGTTCGATAGGCTAATGACCTTTAACCCGAGCGTTGAGCTTTACGTCGTCTCGCCCGATGGCGACGTGCTGGCAGACGCCGCGCCGCCGGGCCACATCAAGCGGCAAAAAATTGACCTCGCTCCGATACAGAGCTTCCTGAGCGGGACGGTGATGCCGGTATTCGGCGACGATCCCCGCAGCCAGAACAGGAAGGTGTTCAGCGCCACGCCGCTGCGGCAGGACGGCGAGCTGAAGGGGTATCTGTACATTATTTTGCAGGGGGAGGAGTCCAACGCGCTGGCGGAGATGGCCTGGCATAAGGCGCTCTGGAGTACGGCGCTGTGGTCCATGCTGCTGGTGGCGCTGTTCGGCCTGCTGGCGGGGCTGCTGCTCTGGTACTGGGTAACGCGTCCGGTTAAACAGCTGACGAAGGACGTGGCCGGGCTTGAGCAGGACAGCATCAGCGCGATCGGGCGGCTGGCGGCCCAGCCGCTGGAGGCTGCCGGCCGGGATGAAGTGGCAATCCTGCGCAACAGCTTTATCGAGCTGGCGCGCAAAATCACCTCCCAGTGGGATCGGCTGGCGGACAGCGACCGCCAGCGCCGGGAGTTTATCGCCAATATTTCACACGATCTGCGCACGCCGCTGACCTCCCTGCTGGGCTATCTCGAAACTCTCTCGCTCAAATCCGCGACGCTGACGCCGCAGGAGCATCAGCAATATCTTGCCACCGCGCTGCGTCAGGGGCAAAAGGTGCGTCATCTCTCGCAGCAGCTGTTCGAACTGGCGCGTCTTGAGCACGGCGGCATCAGGCCCCAGCGCGAGCGTTTTGCGATGGCGGAGCTGATATCTGACGTCGCGCAGAAGTTTGAACTGGCCGCCCGCACGCGTGAGCTGAACCTGCATATTGATGTCCCCGGGCCGCTGCCGCTGGTGAACGCCGACGTGTCCATGATTGAACGGGTGGTCACCAACCTGCTGGATAACGCGATACGCCATACGCCAGCGGGGGGCGATATTCGGCTGGCGGTGTGGCAGGAGAACGATCGGCTGCAGGTTGAAGTGGCTGACAGCGGAACGGGCGTCGATGCGGCGCTGCGCGACGATCTGTTCCAGCGTCCTTCGGCGCTACAGCCGCAGGCGGCGCGGGAAAACCGGGGCGGGTTAGGGCTGTTAATCGTGAAAAGAATGCTGGAGCTGCACGGTGGAGGGATTGGGCTGATGGAGTCGGCGAGCGGGGCGCGGTTCAGATTCTTCGTGCCGCTGTGAGAAATTGCCGGGTGGCGCTGCGCTTATCCGGCCTACAGACCACCCCCGCAGGCCGGACCACCCGACAAAAAGAGGTTACTGCGGGAACCACTGCTCGCTGATTTTCTGGTACGTGCCGTCAGCTTTGATCGCTTTCAGCGCGCCGTTCAGTTTTTCCAGCAGCGCCTTGTTATCCGGACGAACCGCAATGCCCAGACCGGTGCCGAAATACTGCGGATCGGTTACTTTCTCCGTTGCCGTTCCCAGCTGCGGGTTGGTTTTCAGCCACTCGTTCACCACGGCGGTGTCGCCGAATACCCCGTCGATACGGCCATTTTTCAGGTCGATGATCGCGTTCTGGTAGCTGTCATAGGCCACGGTTTTCACTTCAGGATGTTTGTCCTGCAGGTACTTCTGGTGCGTGGTGCCGTTTTCCATGCCGATGCGTTTGCCCTTCAGCTCGTCGAAGGATTTATAAGCCCCTTTCTTCGCAATCACCACCGCCGAGTTGGCGTAGTACGGGTCGGTGAAGGCCACCTGCTTGCTGCGCTCTGGCGTGATGTCCATACCGGAGATCACCGCGTCGTATTTTTTAAACTTCAGGGACGGGATCAGGCTGTCAAACGCGTGGTTAGTAAAGGTGCAGTCGGCCTGCATCTGCTTGCACAGCGCTTTCGCCAGGTCGATGTCGAAGCCGACGATCTGGTTGCTGGCATCCAGCGATTCAAACGGCGGATAGGTGGCAGAAACGCCGAAACTGATTTTATCTGCGGCTGATGCGCCAGCGGCGAAGGTAGCGAGTAGTGCGGCCAGAACTAACTTTTTCATTGTGAGGCTCCCGTCTGTCTTGTCATTATGCGCCGTGTCTGCGGCATGGAGGTACAATGCCACTTAATGAATTTATATGCAATAAATATGATTAAATATTAATTGCTGAATAAAAAAAAGCGGACAACCCATCAGGTTATCCGCCTTTGAATATATGGTTTATGCATCTGCCCGGTTAATTTCTGCGCTCAAACGCCAGCGCCTTACGCTCGATCAGGCGCATCATCAGCGTCAGCAGACCGTTGACCACCAGATACACCAGGCCAGCCGCACCGAACACCATCACGTCGTAGGTACGCCCGTACAGCAGCTGCCCGTGGCCCATCACCTCCATCAGGGTGATGGTGTAGGCCAGCGAGGTACTTTTGAACACCAGGACGACCTCGTTCGAATAAGAGGACAGCGCGCGCTTAAACGCGTAGGGCAGCAGGATCGCCAGCGTGTCCTTTTTGCTCATCCCCAGCGCACCGCAGGACTGCCACTGGCCTTCCGGGATGGCGCGGATCGCGCCGTAAAACAGCTGCGTGGTGTAGGCCGCGCTGTTCAGCGAGAGGGCAATCAGGGCACACAGCCACGGCTCAGAGAGCAGGTGCCAGATAACCGGATAGTTCTGCAACGACGGGAACTGCCCCGGGCCGTAGTAAATCAGGAAGATCTGCACCAGCAGCGGCGTACCGGTAAACAGCGTAATGTAGCCGCGGACAATCCACACCAGTACCGGCGTTTTCAGCGTCAGGACGATGGTGAAGAACAGCGCCAGGATCAGCGCCACGATGATGGACGCCACGGTCAGCGTCAGGCTGGTGTGCAGCCCTTTCATCAGCTCGGGTAAATAATCCAGCATCAGCCTGGCCTCCGTTCAAAACGCGTTGCACGCAGGTCGATGCGCTTGAGGATGTACTGACTCAGCAACGTGATCGCCAGGTAGATAGCCGCCGCCACAATGTACCAGGTAAACGGCTCCTGGGTGCGGGTAGCGATGCTTTTGGTTTGCAGCATCAAATCATTTACGCTTATCAGGCTCACCAGCGCGGTGTCTTTCAGCAGCACCAGCCACTGGTTCCCTAAACCCGGCAGGGCATGACGCCACATCTGCGGCATCACCAGGCGGAAGAAGATCGCCGCCTTCGACATGCCCAGCGCCTGGCCGGATTCCCACTGTCCCTGCGGTACCGCTTTCAGCGCGCCGCGCAGGGTCTGTGAGGCATAGGCCGAATAGAGCAGGGAGAGCGCAATCACGCCGCACAGGAACGGGCTGACGTCAAAGTTCTCAATCTGCATCTGCACCGGGATCTGCGCAAAGCCGAGATTAATGGTGAAGCCGTCCGACAGCGTTAACAGCAGCTGCGAGGAGCCGAAATAGATAAACAGGACCACCAGAATTTCCGGCAGCCCGCGCAGCACGGTCACCAGCGCTGAGCCGAGCCATGCGACGGGGCGCCACTTAACGGACTCCCACACCGCAAAGAACATCGCCAGCGCGAGGCCGATAATCAGTGCACAAACGGCAAGGCCGACGGTCATCCCGGCGGCGCTTGCTAAAGGAAAAATTTCATTCATCAGGAATTACTTCTGGAACCATTTTTTGTAGATGGTTTCGTAGGTGCCGTCTTTCTTCACTTTTTCCAGCGCAGCGTTGAATTTCTGCTGCAGCTCGGTGTTGCCCTGACGTACGGCAATACCCAGTCCTGTACCGAAGTAGTCTTTATCGGTCACTTTGTCACCCACGGCGGCCAGCTTGTCGTTCGCTTTCAGCCATTCGGTTACCACAGCGGTATCCCCAAAGACGGCATCGATACGACCGTTTTGCAGATCCAGCTTCGCATTCTGGTAGCTGTCATACGGCACGGTGGTGATTTCCGGATGCTTATCCATGATGAATTTCTGGTGCGTAGTGCCGTTCTGTACGCCCACTTTCTTGCCTTTCAGCAGATCGACCGAGGCGTATTTCCCTTTCTGACCGATGAACAGGGCAGAGTTGTCATAGTAAGGGGTAGTGAACAGAACCTGCTTTTCACGCTCCGGGGTGATGTCCATACCGGCCATCACGGCATCGATACGACGGAACTTCAGGCTTGGGATCAGGCTGTCGAACGCCTGGTTGCTGAAGGTACAGGTCGCGTCGATCTCTTTACACAGGGCATTTGCCAGGTCCACGTCGAAGCCAACGATCTTGTTGTTCGCATCAATGGACTCAAACGGAGGGTAGGACGCTTCGGTGGCGAAACGGATGGTCTGGGCTGCGGTAGCGGAAAGGCTGACGCTAGCAAGCAGCGCGGCAATCAATACTTTTTTCATTATAATTTCCCTAACACATCAGTGTGATAAGTAGTTTTTGAAGGCATCGGTTTGCGGGTTTGTGAAGCAGCTCGCATCACCTTGTTCAACGATATACCCGTTTTCCATATAAACCACTCGGCTGGCGGTTTTGCGCGCCACTTCCACCTCGTGGGTCACGATGACCTGGGTAATGTTGGTTTCCGCCAGCTCACGAATGATGCTAACGATCTGGGCAGTAATTTCCGGATCCAGCGCCGCGGTTGGCTCGTCAAACAGCAGCACCGCCGGCTCCATCATCAGCGCGCGGGCAATGGCCACGCGCTGTTGCTGGCCGCCGGAAAGGTGCAGAGGATAGCGGTCGCTGTAGGGCTTAAGGCGCAGGCGCTCCAGCAGCTTTTCGGCACGCGCCATCGCCTGGTCTTTGCTTAAACCGAGCACGCGGCACGGGGCTTCAATCAGGTTTTGCACCACCGTCAGGTGCGGCCAAAGGTTGTATTGCTGGAAAACCATGCCCACGTTTTGACGCAGTTCACGGATGGCTTTATCAGACGGCGTTTTCGCGAAGTCAAAATGGTTACCGGCGATGGCCAGCGTCCCCGAGCGGGGCATTTCAAGAAGATTAAGCACGCGCAGAAGGGAGCTTTTTCCCGCGCCGCTAGGGCCGAGCAAAACCAGCGTTTCGCCCTCGGGGCAGCTCAGCGTAATGTCGAACAGCGCCTGGTGTGCGCCGTAGAAGCAGTTAATGCCGTTTAGTTTAATACTCATCGGGGCAGTCTTTACTCATCCAGGCAATCTATAGCAATTGAGGCCGCAGATAGTACCGTTGACAGAATAGTTATGCAATATTTCTGCGTTAAAAGTTAAATATAACCCGTGTTTACTCTTAAACATAGCACAAAATAGCGAAGGGGAAGGGGGGCGAGAATAAATGTCGGCATTCCGCCTGAAATGCCGGACATTTTACGGGGTTAACGTTTATTTAACGATGAGTTAGCGGTTCTCAATCGACTGGCGAAGGGTGCCTGCCGGGGCGTGAACGCTGCCGCCAACGTAACGGACATCATCGACGGCCCAGCACTGGCCTTCGCGGATCATCAGCACTTCATCCTGCCAGGTCTGGGTGCCCTGCGTGAGCTTCACGCGCAGCGGTATGTTGCGCGCGTCGGTATTTGGGATCGTGGACGCGCTGGCAACCTCAGCGCTGTCCGGCAGCGTGGCGCGGCTGGAGAACGGATCGGATGAGAGCAGCGCGTTATGCTGCGGATCGCGGGAAGCGTCGTTAAGCAGCTTCGCCAGGCTGTCGCTCAGGTACGGGCGCAGGGCGGTGAGGTCATTGCCGCGGTGCTGAATGCGGTAATCATAGAATTGTTGCGCCACGGCGTCCGGGCCCCCCTCGATGCAGGGGCCGCTGCGGGTTCCGATATCCTTAAAGGCCGGCGTGACCGGAGTGGTGCAGGCGCTGAGCACCAGCGCGCATGGCACTAAAAGCGTTAAAGCAGAGTAGCGCATGTTGATTTCCTTATTTATTAACTATCCTTTCAATCATAGCGTAACGGACCGATAATGCTGTAGCTAACGCATTGAACGTTAAAGAAGGAGAGAAAGTATGCAGTTTTCAACAACCCCAACCCTGGAAGGACAGCAGATCGTCGAATACTGCGGCGTGGTCACCGGTGAGGCAATACTGGGTGCAAACATCTTCCGTGACTTCTTTGCCGGCATTCGCGACATCGTCGGCGGACGTTCCGGCGCGTACGAAAAAGAGCTGCGCAAAGCCCGCGACATTGCGTTTCAGGAGCTGGGCGAGCAGGCCAAAGCGCTGGGTGCGGATGCGGTGGTGGGCATTGATATTGACTACGAAACGGTCGGTAAAGATGCCAGCATGCTGATGGTGAGCGTAAGCGGCACGGCGGTAAAAACCCGCCGATGAAGCGTTCGCTCTTGCCCCTCCTGCTGGCCTTGCTGCTGGCAGGATGCGCCCAGGAAAAAGGCATCGTTGATAAAGGTGCTTACGAGCTGGATACGCGCCATCAGGCGCAGGCGGCATACCCGCGTATAAAGGTGCTGGTGATCCACTACACCGCGGACGATTTCGACACGTCGCTTGCGACCCTAACCGATAAAAACGTCAGCTCGCACTATCTTATCCCCGCCAGGCCCCCCGCCCCGGCGGGCAAACCGCGCATCTGGCAGCTGGTGCCGGAGAGCGAGCTGGCCTGGCATGCCGGCATCAGCTTCTGGCGCGGCACCAACCGTATAAATGATACGTCCGTCGGCATTGAGCTGGAAAACCGCGGCTGGCATAAAAGCGACGGCGTCAAAACCTTCACGCCCTTTGAGCCGGCGCAAATCGCGGCGCTGATCCCTCTCGCCAGAGACATCATTGCCCGTTACGACATTAAGCCGCAGAACGTCGTGGCCCATGCCGACATTGCCCCGCAGCGTAAAGACGATCCTGGCCCGTTGTTCCCGTGGCGCGAGCTGGCGAGCCACGGCATCGGTGCCTGGCCCGATCCGGCGCGCGTGAATTTCTACCTCAACGGGCGGCCACGCTATCAGCCGGTGGAGACCGCGGCGTTGCTCGATCTGCTGGCGCGCTACGGCTACGAGGTGCCTGAAAACAGCACGCCAGAGCAGCAGAAGCGCATCATTATGGTGTTCCAGATGCATTTCCGCCCCCAGCTATGGAACGGCACTGCAGATGTGGAAACGATGGCCATTGCCGAAGCGCTTTTAGAGAAATACGGGCAGGGGTAATCCTCAGGATTACCCCTGAAGGAGTACATTTTCATGATTTATCATCGGATTAACCTTAAGTAAATTCTCAATTCATTTTAAGTTAATTGATTTAAAATCGCCCTCATTTAAGATGGATTCATCGATTCACAGCATGAATCAAATTAAAAAAACAGCTCTCGTTTGGTTTTTTTTGATTTTTAAAAGAATACAAAACTCATTTCGCGACAATATCTTTATTTGTCGAGCAATTACACATTCTAACATCTTAATTGGGTATAACAATGTTAAGTATTTTCGGTAAGAAAACACGTCCTCATGATGAAATGAACGCCATAGTTTTAGCAACGTCTGGATATGAAGAGAAAACGTTAAAAAAATGGCAAAAAATATCAACGGCTAATTCTGATAATATTCATATTATCATTAGCGGTGAAATTGAGTTCCGCCGCACCTCTGATGATTTATGCATGTTTACCCTGCAAGGGCAATGCATCTTCGGTCTCTCCGCTATTTTTTATAATTCAGCCCATATGCACGGCGTGGTACGCAGCAATACGGTTGTACGCACGATCAATAAAGAAGAATTTAACCGTTTAATGACCCAGCATGGGTTATGGCCTCAGTTAACCAAAGTATTGGCATGGTATATTTGCATGCTCAGCAAACGTGACGATGTTTTAGTGGCCCGCAGCGCTTATTCCGTCGTGCGTGAGTTCTTAATAGAAATTAATGAACTGATTGTCCAGCACCAGCGCGATATTAATATTTATGATTATATTCAGGAATACACCAACCTGGCGCGCAGCACCATCATTAAAATTCTCTCCGATCTCAAGAAAGGTCAATATATCGTGGTAGAGAAAGGACGGCTGCTTAGCCTGACGACCTTACCCGAAAAATACTAATCCCCTCCTGCGTCTCCTTTCATGCCGGAAGGAGACGCACTCTGCGTTTCATCAACCGGTGGCGCAGGCACTTTTCCCTGCGAAATATCCTGCTGTTGTTCTTTTAGCGCCTGCATCAACATCGCTTTTAACGCACTGTCATCGTCAGGGCCCGTGGCTCGCGCGTGGGCTTCGGTACCGGGTAAGGTATCGCGGGAGGTATCGTGCGCGACGGGACTCTCCGGTAACGCCCCATCGGGAGCCTGCTGCCAGTCATTTTCATCATTGTTTAGCGGCATAGCCTCTAACGGCGGTAAATCCTGCTGCACTTTCACCGGCTGCGGCTCGGGGTGCGGGAACGGCTTCGTCACATAGATATAATGCATATCCGACAGGCCCGTTTCTGGCTTCGCGACGCTGGCTTTTTTAATCTCCGGTGCAGGGTGACGCAGGTTCCAGTACACGTGCGCGTAAAGCCCGGCGACGATCAGCGCGCACGCTCCCAGACACCAGAGCGCGAAGACGCTGACGATCTTACTGAACGAGGGCAGTCGCCAGGAAAACCAGACCGGTTGCCCGGTGGTATAGCTGCGCTGGGCAGCGAGACAGATAGTAGACATTATGCGTGCTTCTCTTGCGTGGTCGGGGTGGCCTGCGAGGCCTGAATCAGGACGCTCGGCGCAATGTGGGTTTCGCGCATCAGCTGCATCAGCGTGTCTTCGCCCGGAATACCGTCGACGTGAAGATGCATCTTCGCCTGGAAATCGCGGGTGCGCTTCATCAGCTCCGCCGTCCAGCGCCTGTCGTGCGTTTCGCTTTCGCCCAGCGCCAGGCTCAGCTGCCGATCAAGCCATTGCAGATCGTTACCGTCGCTGGCGGCGGTGATTTCATCTTTGCCGGACGGCGTCAGGCGGTGGAGGAGGGTGTACTCACCCGTGGCGTGCTGGTTATACCATGCACGGCTCACCTGCCAGGTCCGGTTGTTCATGAGCAGATCCAGCGACGTTTTTCCTGCCCGGGCGACCACCGCGTAGTTAATATGGTCGCCCGTTTTAAGTTCACTCACCCAGGGATACCCTACGGCTTCAAGTACCGCCAGCGTGGCGGTGCCCTGCTTACACATCAGGTTCACTTTTGCCGCGTTCTGGCAAAGCGCATCCTCTGCGGAGGCGTCATATCCCCACATGGCGTACAGCTGATGCATGGCATCAGGCTGGTTAACCACCTCGTTCTCGATGACCGGCAGCGCCGGCGCCTCTGGCGTTTTGACCTGCTGTTTCCAGGCGGCGGGCACCGGGAGAGCAACCGGCAGTTTTGCCGTGATGGACGACGTCATCATCCAGCCGCAGGCGGCGAAGAGAACGGAGGCAAACAGCCCGACCGAGGCCAGCGTCCTGCCGCGCTTCGGTGCCGGGAGCACTTCACCGGTGGCCAGACGCAAATGACGCGGCCCGACGGCCGGTGCGCGCTCGGTCCACGCCGCCAGCATGGCCAGGTGCGCCAGCTGGTTCAGCTTGCAGACGTTGCCCTTGGTCAGGGTGTGGATCTTCTTCACGCGGGCGGGCGTCAGCGGCGATGTCTCTGCGCCGTGCTCTTCGCACTGAGCCTGCACATAGCTCAGGTATTCACGGCAGACCAGCCCGCGAAGGGTGTGGCAGGCCAGCACAAATTCCTGCAAGGCGGAATTTTTTAGCGCCATTTCCACATCGCCGCTGCCCATCAGGACGATGGACAGACGCACCTCCAGCTCCTGGGCGCGCGTGAGCAGCATGCCCAGCACGTCATACCCGCTGGCTTTCATCGCCTGCGCGTGGGTAATCACCAGCACCTTACGGGACGACTTTGCCTCTCGCCACTGGCGAATAATGGCGTCGACCGCCTGGCGTTTATGCTTCTCCTGTGCCGAAGGGTTGAGCTTGAACAGCAGGCTGCTGGCGCTCAGCTTTGGAAACGCATTAACGGAAATGACGGCGTTGCTGCTGGCCTTCAGCGCATCGCTGAACTGCCCCAGCAGCTCATTGTCGTGGTAAAAGAGCCCGGTGATCCCTGCCTGCTGGCTTTTTTCTTTCAGGAGATTGAACACGTCCTGATGATAAGGCACGAGAAAATCACCCGACCTGCGGGTAATTTTTCTGAACGGAGGGGTGGTGAATTTAAAATGGCTCTGATACATAGCGACTGACCGTCTCTTCTCTTTAATAGCAATGGACGGAAAGTAAGGTAATGTCTTCCCCTGGTCAATTTAACGCCAGAGTAAAAATAACCTGCTATCAGCCTTTAACACTCGTCTTTTTTCCGGTCAATCATTTTCTTCATTAAAGTTGATGGCGAAGCAACTGGTTGCTCGTTAGCAGGCTTACTATTATTTGCCCACTACGTCATGCAGCGCATTGCTGCTTATTTCTGCTTTGCTAAAGGCCAGATAAATAATGAGGAACGCATTCCTTTCCAGGCTAATGACGCCCTGCATCATGCTCGTTATGCTGATTTTTTGCAGCCAGCAGGGTTACGTCGTTTATAAAGAATATAAGAAGGTCACGAATAAGCTAGCGAAAGCTGAACAGTCTCCGCTCCAAAAACGTGACGTTCAGAAACCTTTCGGGCTTTTCACCGCAGCGGTGCGTCAACGCGAGATGCCCGCCGCCGCAAAAGCCCCGCTTTCCGCCGAAATCGAGGGCATCATCAGCAGCGATGAGTCCTGGCTGTCGTTTGCCGTTATCAAGACGCCCGCAGGCCAGCAGAGCTATCGGGAAGGAGAGCCGCTGGTTGGCTTTGATAACGCCTATGTCGATGAAATAAATAAAGATAACGTGGTGGTGAAGTACGAGGGGGTAGAGCAGAAGCTGGCCCTTAAGCAACCGCCATATTTTAAGGGTGGCGCAGAGAGCGGCCCGGTAACGAAATCGAAAAAAGACGCGGGCGCGGACAGCCTGCATCTCGATGATTATCTGGTGTTAAAGCCGTTAATCGATAAGGGCCAGCTGGAAGGCTTTAATATTAATCCACGGAATGCGTCTCCTTTTTACAGCAGTACAGGGCTGGAACGGGGCGACGTGGTGGTGAAAATCAATGACGTCGATATGACGAAAGAAGCGCAGGCGAAAAATATCATCGCCAACTGGTCGAAAATGAAAGAAGCGGAGGTCGTCGTCAGACGGCACGCTCACCTTGAAAATATTCGGGTTAATGTTCTAAACAATTAACAAGTGTAAATCATGAAGAAATTTCCTTGGGCGTGCGTGGCGCTGACCGCATTGTCGTTATATTCCAGTTCGCTGCTCGCAGCTAACTTTAGCGCCAGTTTTAAAAATACCGATATCCGCGAATTTATCGATACAGTAAGTCGCAATCTGAATAAAACGATTCTGGTCGACCCGTCCGTTCAGGGCACCGTCTCGGTCAGAACCTACAACATGCTGACGGAAGAGGAATATTATCAGTTCTTCCTGAGCGTGCTGGATCTCTATGGCCTGTCGGTTATTCCGATGGATAACGGCATGGTCAAAGTAGTGCGTTCAAGCGTGGCGCGGACCGCCGGCGTTCCGGTGGCCGACAGTAAAAACCCGGGCAAAGGGGATGAGATCATCACCCGCGTGGTGCGCATGGAGAATGTCCCCGTGCGCGAGCTGGCGCCGCTGCTGCGCCAGCTGAACGATGCCTCGGGGATCGGTAACGTGGTCCACTTTGAACCCTCTAACGTGCTGCTGTTAACCGGTAAAGCCTCGGTGGTGAACCGGCTGGTAGATCTGGTTGAGCGCGTGGATCGTTCCGGCATGCAGCGTCGCGAAATTGTGCCTCTGCGCTATGCCTCCGCCAAAGAGCTTTCCGATATGCTGAACAACCTCAACAACGAGGAGCAGAAGGGGCAGAACGCGCCGCAGCTGGCGACCAAGGTGGTGGCCGATGATGAAACCAACAGCCTGGTGATCAGCGGTACCGAAGACGCGCGCGCGCGTACCCGCTCGCTGATTGGCCAGCTCGATCGCGAGCAGAATAACGAGGGTAATACCCGCGTCTTCTACCTGAAGTACGCCAACGCCACGAAGGTGGTGCCGGTGCTGACCGGTATTGGCGAGCAGCTGAAGGACAAAGCCGGTACGCCGAAAAGTAAAACCGCAACCACCAGCAGCGAGCTGAACATCACCGCCGATGAGTCCACCAACTCCCTGGTGATCACCGCCCAGCCAAACGTCATGAACTCGCTGGAGAAGGTGATCGACAAGCTGGATATTCGCCGTCCGCAGGTGCTGGTGGAAGCCATCATCGCCGAAGTACAGGACGGTAACGGCATGGATTTAGGCGTGCAGTGGACCGGCAAACACGGCGGCGTGCAGTTCGGATCTACCGGTCTGCCCATTAGCCAGATTAAAAACGGCACGATGAAAGGGGCATCCTTTACCGGCCTGGCGACCGGCTTCTTTAACGGTGACTATGGCGCGCTGCTGACCGCGCTCTCCACCAGCGGCAAGAACGATATTCTCTCCACGCCAAGCGTGGTGACGCTGGATAACAAAGAGGCGTCGTTCAACGTGGGTCAGGACGTGCCGGTGCTGTCGGGTTCCCAGACCACCAGCGGCGACAACGTTTTTAACTCGGTTGAGCGTAAAACCGTCGGCACCAAGCTGAAGATTGTTCCGCAGATCAACGACGGGGACATGATCCACCTCAAGATCGAGCAGGAAGTCTCCAGCGTTGACGCCAGCGCCACCGAAGACGCCAGCCTGGGCCCAACCTTCAATACCCGCACCATCAATAACGAAGTGATGGTCCACAGCGGCCAGACGGTGGTGCTGGGCGGTCTGATGGAAAACGTCAGCAAACAGAACGTGTCGAAAGTGCCGCTGCTGGGCGATCTGCCGCTGGTGGGACAGCTGTTCCGCTATACCTCGGAGGATACGTCGAAGCGCAACCTGATGGTGTTTATCCATACCACCGTGCTGCGCGATGACGACAACTACAGCGCGGCGACGAAGGAGAAATACGACCAGATCCGCGCGCGCCAGCGGCAGCGCCTGGAGGAGAAAAAGCTCGGCATCGTTGAGAACACCGATAACGCCGTCCTGCCTGCCTATCCAAAGCAGGATCATTCTCAGCCGGTCGGCGTGAGCGCACCTGCCACCACCCGCAATCCCTTCAAAGAGTAGGGGGAGGTGACGCGTGGATGAACTGACGAAACAGCTCTGCACCAGCGGTTATGCGAAAGACAACGGTATCCTTTACTGGAACGACGCGGTCTATATTCGCGAGGACGTGCCCGCGTTTGCCCTGCTGGAGATGCGCCGGGTGCTGGGGCGCACGTTTGAGCCCCAGACCCTGAGCGCGGAAGCGTTTGACGAGATGCTGGCCAAAATCTGGCAGCAGAACAGCGGCGTTTCGCAGCAGCTGGTGGACGATATGGATGCCGATATCGATCTGATGGCGTTAACCGAGGAGATCCCGGACAACGAAGATCTGCTGGATAACGACGAAAATTCGCCGGTGATCCGCCTGATCAACGCCATTCTCGGCGAAGCGGTAAAAGACGGGGCGTCGGATATTCACATCGAAACCTTCGAGCGCACGCTCAGCATTCGCTTTCGCGTTGACGGCGTGCTGCGCCCGGTACTGCAGCCCGCGCGGAAGCTGGCGCCGCTGCTGGTGTCGCGTATCAAGGTTATGTCAAAGCTGGACATCGCGGAGAAACGTCTGCCGCAGGATGGACGTATCTCGCTGCGCATCGGCCGCAAGGCCATTGACGTGCGCGTGTCGACCATTCCGTCCCAGTACGGCGAGCGCGTCGTTATGCGCCTGCTCGACAAGAGCAACCTGAAGCCGGACATCAACAAGCTCGGGCTTATCGATGAAGAGCTGGAAAAACTGAAAGGGCTGATCGGCCGCCCGCACGGCATTATCCTCGTCACCGGGCCGACAGGCTCCGGTAAAAGTACCACCCTGTACGCCATTCTGTCGGCGCTCAACGGGCATGAACGCAACATCCTGACCGTTGAAGATCCGATTGAATACGAGCTGGAAGGGGTGGGGCAGACGCAGGTCAACCCGCGCGTGGACATGACCTTTGCCCGCGGCCTGCGCGCCATTTTGCGTCAGGATCCGGACGTGGTGATGATCGGGGAAATTCGTGACGGTGAAACCGCGCAAATCGCGGTGCAGGCGTCGCTTACCGGTCACCTGGTCATGTCTACGCTGCACACCAACAGTGCGGCGGGGGCCATCACCCGCCTGCGGGATATGGGCCTCGAGTCCTTTTTGATCGGTTCGTCGCTACTCGGCGTCATTGCCCAGCGTCTGGTGCGCCGGCTGTGTCCGCACTGCCGTACCTCCAGTCCGCTGGATGACAATGAAAAAGCGCTGTTTAGCTTTATGGATAAGCCGCCGAAGGCCATCTACCGCGCCGCTGGCTGCGAGCACTGCCGCCAGAGCGGGTATCAGGGGCGCGCGGGCATTCACGAGTTTCTGGTGGTCGACAGCGCCATGCGCCGCGCCATTCACGAAGACAAAGATGAAATGTCCATTGAGACCGAGCTTTTCAGGCAGGCCTACAGCCTGCGCGAAAACGGGCTGCTGAAGGTTATCAGCGGCATCACGTCGCTCGAAGAGGTGATGCGCGTGACCGCCGAGCGTGGGGGCGATGAATAATGGCTTTTTACGCGTGGACCGCCACCGATGCCGCAGGGAAAACCCGGCGCGGCACGCTGCAGGCGGAAGGGCCGAAGCAGGTGCGCCAGTCGCTGCGCGAGCAGAAGCTGATGCCGCTCACCATAACCGAAACCCGCGAAACGTCGACGGCCGGAAAAGCGAAAACCGGGGCTAAGCTCTCCACGCCGGTGCTGTCGATGTTTACCCGCCAGCTGTCGACGCTGGTTAACGCGTCGCTGCCGCTGGAAAGCGCCCTGAAGGCCATTTCAAAGCAGACGGAAGACAAAAAGCTGGCGGCGATGGTAACGGAGATCCGCGAGAAGGTGGTGGAGGGCCATACGCTCTTTGACGCCTTCAGCCAGTTCCCGCGCACCTTCGACAAGCTGTACTGCACGCTGGTGATGGCCGGGGAAAAAACCGGCCACCTCGGCGATGTGCTGGAGAAGCTGGCGGAATACAACGAGCAGCGTCAGAAGATGAAAAGCAAGCTGACGCAGGCGATGGTTTATCCGATCACCCTGACGGTGGTTGCCGTGGCGGTGATCTCCATCCTGCTGGTGGCCGTAGTGCCGCAGGTGATCGAGCAGTTTGTGCATATGAAACAGCAACTGCCGATCACCACCCGCACGCTGATTGCGGTGAGTGATTTCCTGCAGGCGTACGGGATCTACATCGCGGGTGGCCTGTTTGCCGCAATCGTGGGCTTTAAGGCGTGGGTGAAGAAGGCGGCGAACCGCTTTCGCTGGCACAGCTGGCTGGTGAGCGGCTCGCCGATCAAAAAGCTGGTCTGCGCCATCAACAGCGCGCGCTATATCCGCACGCTCAGCATCCTCCAGGCCAGCAGCGTGCCGCTGCTGGAGGGCATGTATATCGCAATGGACGGCATCGAGAACCTCCATGCCCGGCAGGTGCTGGAGCAGGCGGCGGATACCGTGCGCCAGGGGGCATCGCTGTATAACGCTCTGGATCAGGCGAAACTCTTTCCGCCGACCATGCTGTACATGATTGCCTCCGGCGAAGAGAGCGGGGAATTAGGTTCATTAATGGATCGCGCCGCGGAAAATCAGGAATCGGCATTACAGCATCGAATTACGTTAACGCTGTCGGTATTTGAACCGGCGCTGGTGGTGACAATGGCGACGGTAGTTTTATTTATCGTACTGTCAATATTACAGCCGCTTCTTCAGCTCAATAATATGGTGGGTTAAATATGGCTTTAAAACGAAACAGCCTGAAAGGTCAGGCCGGGTTTACGCTGCTCGAATTAATGGTGGTCATCGTTATTCTTGGGGTGCTCGCCAGTATGGTGGTGCCAAACTTAATGGGGAATAAAGAAAAAGCCGATGCCCAGAAAGCGACCAGCGATATTGTGGCGCTGGAAGGCTCTCTGGATATGTACAAGCTGGATAACCACCGTTATCCCACCACGGAGCAGGGCCTGCAGGCGCTGGTCACTAAACCCGACATCGCGCCCATCCCGAAAAACTACCGTGACGATGGCTATATTCGCCGCCTGCCGGAAGATCCGTGGGGCAATGATTATATTCTGGTGAGCCCTGGTGAACACGGTGCGGTGGATGTTTTCTCCACAGGCCCGGACGCAGAGGCGAATACGGCTGATGATATTACCAACTGGTCATTAGATAAAAAAGAGAAGTAATGAATAAGCAACGTGGGTTTACTTTGCTGGAAATTATTCTGGCGCTGGTGATATTTGCCTCCTGCGCCATGATGGTGGTGTCAACTATTCCATCGCGCAGCGGCGCGGATATTTTCGGTCAGCAGCTTAAAGCCCTCGTTGAATATGGTTCAGACCGTGCGGTGATGGACGGCAATATCGTCGGGCTGGTGCTCACCACCTCAGAATATCAGCTGGTGACCTGGGCCGGAAAAGAGGGCGAGCGCCGCTGGGAGCCCTTAACCGCCGGGCGCATCATCACCCACGGCCAGTTCCCGGAAGAGATGCACGTCTCGCTGTCACCGCAGCGCATGGCCGCGACAACGGACGCGACGCCGCAGATTGTCTTTTTGCCGGACGGGGAGATTAGCCGCTTCACGCTTTCTCTGCAGAGCTTCGATAAAAAGCAGCGCTTTCGCGTGGTGTCGCAGGGGGCTTCTCCTGTTTCGGTAGAGAACGATGGCTAAACGCAAAGAACGGGGGATGACCCTGCTGGAGGTGATGGTCGCCCTGGTCATCTTCTCCACCGCCGCGCTGGCGCTGATGAATTCCGTCTCGCTGAACGTGCGCTTCACTCACGGCCTGGGCGATACGCTCCAGGCCAGCTGGGTGGCGGAAAACCAGCTGGCGGAAGCCCGGCTGAGCAATACGCCGTTCCCGGACGCGATGCAGTCCGGTACGGAGACGATGGGCGGCAGAAGCTGGACCTGGCGCAGGCAGCGGGTCAGGACTGCGGAAAATCGCTTTGCCGACGACGTGCAGGTGTATGCAGAGGGCGAGGAAGATAAGCCGGTAATTACCCTGCAGGTGACAGAACCCGGAGAGGTAAATGAGTAAGCACGTTCAGCGTCAGCAGGGCTTTACGCTGCTGGAGATCATGATTGCGCTGACCATCTTCGCGGTCATCAGCACCCTGGCGTGGCAGATCCTCGACGGGGCCATGCGCACGTCGAACGCAACCGACGTAGCGGCCACCCGGTTAAACCAGCTTCAGCGCGCCTATAACCTGCTGGAGCGTGATTTCTTTCAGCTTCAGGCGCGTGCCCCGCGCAACGAGCCTGAGGTTTTCGTGCAGCATGACGACGCGCTGGAGCTGACCACGCTGAACGGCGTGAGCGGCCAGGTCCAGCTTGAGCGCGTGCGCTGGCGGCTTAAGGACAAAAAGCTGTGGCGGGACATCTGGCCGGTCATCGATGCTCCTGAGGAGGCGAAGCCGGAAGAGGTGCCGATCCTCAGCGACGTCAAAGAGGCGTCGTGGCGCTTCTGGAAGGCGAGCTGGCTGGACAAATGGACCGATACGGCGCATCAGCCGGACGGCGTGGAGCTGCTGCTGACCATGGAGAACGGCGATACCTGGCGCTGGGTCTTTACCACGCCGGGTGACGTGCCGGACGCGCCAGCCGCGCCGGATGCGCCAAAAGAACCAGCGCCTGCGACGCCTGCCGATGCGGCGACGCCAGCACAGCCGCAGCCGGTAACCGCCCCGTCAGGAGAGAAAAAATGAGCGGAAAATCGGTTCGAAAACAGCGCGGCGTCGCGCTGCTGGTGGTGCTAATTTTGCTGGTCATGATGTCGGCGCTGGCCGCCAAAATCAGCCAGCAGTTCTGCCGCAACCTTCAGAAAACCCGTTATCAGGTAAGCCAGCAGCAGCTGCGCTGGTCCATTCAGAGCCAGCAAAAAGCGATTGAAGATCGGCTCCAGACCTACGCCAGCGGCGAGAGCAAGGGGCTGTCGCCGAAGGGCGAGTGGGCAGAGCCGGTTGAAACCGAAGGCGAAAACTTCACCGTGGTGAGCCAGATTGCGGACGCCCAGACCTGCTTTAACGTGAACAATTTACTGGCCGCGGATCCGACGCCCGCCGCCCAGACGGCGGGGGCGCTGCCGGAAAAGCCGGTGAAAGAGCGCATCGTCGAGCAGCTGCTGGCCGACAGCGGCATTTCCGCCGGGGACGCAGAGGAGATTTACCAGCAGCTGCTGGACTATCTCGATGGCGATACCACCACGGCCAAAGAGGGGCTGGAGGCGGACGCCTGGGCCGGCGTTGAGCCTGCCCGGCAGCCCGCGAACCAGATGATGCGCACCGCGGGAGAGCTAAAGCTGCTGCCCGCGTTTCCGGCGTCGGCATACGGCAGGGTCAGTAAGGTGCTGTGCGCATTACCCGACAGCGCCAGCAAGGTGGATGTCAATACGCTCACGGAAGAACAGGCGCCGCTGCTGTCGGCGCTGTTTGTCGGCTCGCTCAGCGTTGATGAAGCCACGCGGCTACTTGCCTCCCGCCCGGAAGAGGGCTGGGAGTCGATGGAGGCGTTTCTGAAAGAGCTGGAGACGAATTATCCGCAGACCAAAGACGCCCTCAGGCAGGTGCAGGCGTTTCTGGCGGTGAACAGTAATTATTTCCGGGTTAACAGCACCGGCAATACCGATGATTTAACGCTGCGCGTCGTCAGCCAGCTTCATGTTGATAATGAAGCCGGGAAGGTGATTACCTGGCAACGTCGCTACCGAATGGTTGAATAACACAAGACGAACTCTATGAAACAGGTGCTTTTTATTCGTCCCGACACGCGCGAGGACGGGAACATAATGTGGTGCGAGTCCGGTAGCGAGCACGTGGAACAGCTGCGGGGGATGGCGTCCCTGGCGGATCTCGCGGAAAACGCGCTGGCCGCCAGGGTGTGCCTGCTGCTGCCCGCCAGCGAGATGATCTTTCGTCACTTCACGCTGCCCAAAAAAGGCGGCGCCGAATTTTCCTGGCTGGCGGAAGAGACGCTGATCGGCGACGTGGACAACCTTCACTGGACGGTGCTGAACAGGAAAGGACGGGAAGTGGACGCCGTCGCGATTGATGCCGACCGCCTCCGTTACTGGCTTAACCGCTGCGCTGACGCCGGGTTGACGGTGGTGCAGGTACTGCCGGATGCGTTCCTGCTCCCGGTAAAGGACGGCGGCACTACGCTGGTCTCAACCGATGACGGTTACTGGATGCGTTACTCGCCGTCTGGCGCCTGTGAAACCGACGCCGGGCTGCTGCCGCTGCTGTTAAGCCAGCAGGACGCGGGGGGGCGCGTCTGCTACGGCGATGCGCCTGCGGGCGTGCAGGTGGATGAAAAGCTGGCCTGGCAGCACCCGCTGGTGCTGATCCAGCCCCAGTGGAAAAGCTGCCGGGCGAACCTGCTGCACGGTGAATTCTTAGCCGGCGGACCGCATGGCAGTTTCCGTTATCCGAAATCGGCTGTCGCCGCCGTGGCGGTACTGAGCCTGGGGCTGCTGCTTGGCCCCCGCATCGGCATGGCCTGGATGCTGGCCCATCAGGAAAAACTGGCCCGCCAGCAGATGGTTGAACTGGCGCAGCACTATTTTCCAACCCTGCGCCAGAAGACCAACCTTAAGTACCACTTTGGACAGAACATTAAGAAAGAGAAAAAAGGCGTTTTTCTTCAGCTGGACGCGCTGGAGCAGATCAAAGCCTCTCTCCCTTCGGTTGAACTGAGTGAAGTCGGCTATGACGACACGCAGAATCAGCTGACGCTGAACATTAGCGCCACGGATCCCGCTGCGTTACAGGCGTTCGTCAATAAGGCCAGTGATACCTTCGACTTTACGCTGCAGCCGGTTTCCAGTGAGGCGCCCTATACTGCCATCATCACAGGGAAATATAAATGAAAGAGAAAATAGGACAATTAAAGGCCCGCTACCGGAACTATAGCCCGCGCGAGCGAAAACTGTTTGCAGCGTGCGGGGCGGCGCTTTGCTGCGCCATTATCTGGTACGGGGTGATGACGCCTCTGGATAATATTATCAAAAATGAACGCAGCACGCTGCAGAAACAAAAGCAGACCCTGAACTGGATGCGTGCAGAAATTAATAAAAACCATCTTCAGGCGAAAGTGGTAAAAACCGGTAATCCCCGCAGCGTGGTGGAAGAAAGCGCGAAAGAGATCCACATTAGCCTGAGCAATATTCAGCAGGACGGCCAGTCTATGACGTTTAATATCGACAGAATTAACGTGTATGAACTGAAAAACTGGCTCAGGGAAGTGAATTTAACCTCCGGCGTACGTCTGGAAAAAATGGATCTTGTCCCGGTGGATCATCTCAGCGACGTGAAGGCACAGATTAAACTGTCCTGGGCGAAAGTGGCATGAACCCGCTGACGCTGCTTCAGGCTGGCAATCTGCCCGCGCTGTGCCTGATGAGCGGCGCGTTGGGGAGCATTATCGGCAGCTTTTTAGGGGTAGTGGCAGAGCGTATTCCTCCGCTTGTAAAAGAAGAGGAGGGGGCGGGTAACCTGCTTTTTCCGGCGTCTCACTGCCCGGCGTGTTCGCATCGCCTCTCGTGGTGGGAGAATATTCCTGTTCTGAGCTGGTGCGCCCTGCGCGGCCGGTGCCGCTGCTGTAAAGCGGCGATACCGGTGCGGCTGTTGTTTCTTGAGCTGTCGAGCGCGCTCTTTTTTGCCCTGACGGCGGCATTTGCGCCTTCGCTGGCGGGCCTGTTAGCGCTGTGGGTGCTGTGGTGCGGCCTGCTGCCGCTCGCCACCATCGATGCAAAACATCTGCTTCTGCCGGACTGTCTGACCCAGCCGCTGCTCTGGGCTGGCCTGCTGTATCACGCGTTTTGCCATACGCTGCCCCTGACGGATGCCGTGTCTGGCGCGGTGGCGGGTTACCTGTCCCTGTGGCTGCTCTACTGGGGATTTCGCCTGACGACGGGCCGCGAAGGATTAGGCTACGGCGACTTCAAGCTGCTGGCTGCGCTGGGCGCATGGTGCGGCTGGCAGGCATTGCCCTCACTGTTACTCGCCGCGGCGTTAAGCGGTATTGCGCTGTATTGTCTTTTTTATAAATCCGTTAATAAACAGAATATCCTCCCATTCGGCCCGATGCTGTCACTGGCGGGATTGGTTATTTTTATTCTACAGACGCTGCAATTCACATTCTGATTTATCTGGTCAAGTTTTTTTTAAAGTTTTTTCGGCAAGGGAATGAAAGGACTTATATAGATTCCCGGCGTATTGTTATAAGCACAAGCTGTAAGGATTATCGCTCATGTCTATTTTATGGAGGATATTATTAGAATAATTAAAAATGACTCTTGGTTTTAGTTAAATAATATATTCAGTACTCGCCCATGCGATATGGAAAGCATGGTTGTTTTAATTTTCACAAATAATATTATCAGGAATTAATAATGAAATTTATGAAGCCTACTTATCTGGCGCTCTTTGTAGCAGCCGTTTCCGGCTCTGCATTCGCCGCAGCGCCGGGTACGCCTTCAATCAGCAGCGGTAACGACAAATTTGCTATCGTTGAAGTGGATCAGGCGGTAGTGGACTACGGTAACCTCGTTAAGGTGCACAACGACGGCGTCGACGTTAAGGTTGAGTGGAACGTCTGGAGCGGCGACGCGCCTACCTCCGGTAAAGTGCTGCTGGACGGCAAAACCGTATGGTCCGGTGCTGCCGGTGCGTCCGGATCCGCCACCTTTAAGGTGAAAAAAGGCGGTCGCTACCAGGAGCAGGTTGAGCTCTGTAACAACAGCGGCTGTACCAAAAGCGCAAGCAAGCTGATCGTCGTGGCCGATACCGACGGTAGCCACCTCCTGCCGCTGAATACCCCGCTGCAGGAAAACAACAAAACCTTCGCAAAACATACCGATAAAGTGGTTGCCGCTTACTTCCCTGAATGGGGCGTATATGGCCGTAACTTCCCGGTGGATAAAATCCCTGCGTCTAACCTGAACCACATCCTGTACGGCTTCATTCCAATCTGCGGCGGCGACGGCATTAACGACGGTCTGAAAACCGTTGAAAACGGCAACAGCTTCGCCAACCTGCAAAAAGCCTGCGCGGGCCGCCCTGACTACACCGTGGCTATTCATGACCCGTGGGCTGCGCTGCAGAAGCCACAGTCCGGCGTGTCTAACTGGGACGACCCGTACAAAGGCAACTTCGGCCAGCTGATGGCGCTGAAAAAAGCCCATCCTGACCTGAAGATCCTGCCATCCATCGGCGGCTGGACCATGTCCGATCCGTTCCACCACATGAACGATACCGCCATCCGCGCACGTTTCGTCTCCTCTGTTAAAGACTTCCTGAAAACCTGGAAATTCTTCGACGGCGTGGATATCGACTGGGAATTCCCGGGCGGCGGCGGCGTGAATGAATCGCTGGGCAACCCGCAGGTGGATAAAGCAACCTACACCGCGCTGATGCACGATCTGCGCACCATGCTGAACGAGCTGTCCGCTGAAACCGGCCGTACCTATGAGCTGACCAGCGCCATCGGCGCGGGTAAAGATAAGATCGAAGACGTGGACTACACCACGGCGCAGCAGTATCTCGATCACATCTTCCTGATGAGCTACGACTTCTACGGCGCGTGGAGCATGACCGATCTGGGCCACCAGGCTGCGCTGCGCGCGCCAGCATGGCGTCCGGAGACTAACTACACCACCGAAAATGGCGTTAACGCGCTGCTGGAGCAGGGCGTACAGCCAGGCAAAATCGTGGTGGGTGCAGGCATGTACGGTCGCGGCTGGACTGGCGTTCACGGCTATACCGGCAACAACCCGTTCACCGGTACCGCGACTGGCGGCGTGAAAGGCACCTGGGAGCCGGGCGTTGTTGACTATCGTCAGATCGTGAACGAGTACAAGGGCAAGCCAGGCTGGGAATACGGCTACGACGCAGACGCTGAAGCGCCATACGTATTCAACAAATCCACCGGCGAGCTGATCTCTTATGAAGATGCCCGTTCCACAACGGCTAAAGGCAAGTACGTTCTGGCGAAAAACCTGGGCGGCCTGTTCGCGTGGTCTATCGACTCCGATAACGGCGACATCCTGAACGCGATGAACGAAAGCCTGATGGGTAGCGTTACGCCAGAGCCGGTGGTGACCAACCATGCGCCTGTTGCTTCCGCGGCGGATCAAACCGTGACCGGTCCTGCTACCGTGACCCTGGATGGCTCTGCGTCAACCGATCCTGATGGCGATGCGCTGACCTACAAATGGACCCAGATCTCTGGCCCAAGCGTCACGCTGACCAACAGCACCAAAGCGAAAGCGACCTTCTCCTTAGGCGCTGTGACCAGCAACCAGACCCTGGCATTCCGTCTGACCGTGACCGATGCGAAAGGCCTGAGCAGCACCGCTGACGTGCAGGTTCTGAACAAAGCGCCGAAGGCCAACCAGGCGCCGGTCGTTAACCAGATGCAGAACGTGACTCTGGAAGCCGGTCAGACGTTTGCCCTGAACGTGCAGGCGGCGGATCCGGACGGTGATGCACTGACCTACGCGTGGAGCGTTCCGTCTGATATGCATGCAACCGGTACTGATACCTCCAGCGTACAGATCACCGCGCCGGACGTAACGACTGACTCTACCTACACCCTGAGCGTTGTCGTAAGCGACGGCAAAACCAGCGTACAGTCTAACGTGCAGGTTACCGTAACGCCGAAAGCTACCCCGATAAGCCGGAAGGAATAAGCCGAGGGCACCGCGAAGCGGCGATTTACCGCCGGGAGCCCGGGTCGCCAGGGCGGCGGCGATTGAGCCGCCATGGCACGTTCACAAGTGATGCCGTTACAGAGTAGCAAGGAACATAAAGTGAACGGAATTACCTCTACAGCCATATGTTCCCCCTCACCCCAACCCTCTCCCTCAAGGGAGAGGGGGTCATCCGTGCAGGCATTATTTTAGGGGGATCCCTCAACCCTGTGGGAGAGGGCCGGGGTGAGGGCACAAGGCCGCACCCAATTAACTACCGATGCAGCTTCCCGTGGTCCCGCAGCCATGCGGCGGTGCGCACAATTCCTTCATCCAGCGATACGATCGGCTTATACCCCAGCTCGTTCTCCGCGCGCGAAATATCCAGCGTGAAGTCAAAATTCAGCTTAGATACGCCGTAGTGGGTCAGCGCAGGCTCCTTCGCCGATTTGCTGCCAAAGCGCTCCATGCTGCGGGCGATCATGTCCAGCATTGGATATGGAACGGAACGAATGCGGCAGTCGATTTTTAGCTCGTCAATCAGCCTTTGCACAATGCTGCGCAGCGTGCAGGGTTCGCCGTTGGTGATGTTATACGCGCGGCCCGACGCCAGCTTATCGCAGTCCGGCTGGCTCGCCAGCCACATGGCGTGAACGGCGTTTTCGTAATAGGTCATGTCCACCAGCGCATCACCGCCGCGCGGCAGGAGAACGCTGCCGTAATGGTGCATCATCTGCGCCAGTCGCGGAATGAACACTTTATCGTGCGGCCCGAACAGGCTCTGCGGGCGCAGCACGGTGAAGCGGGTATGCGGGTTTGACTGCGCCAGCAGGTCGATCACCTCTTCACCGGCAGCCTTGCTGCGGGCAAATTCACAGGCAAAACGCGCCGGACGGAAATCTTCCTGGATATCCCGATGGTGGTGATAGTCGAAATAGAGCGACGGAGAGGAGATATGGATAAAGTTACGCACGCCCCAGGCAACGGCCCACTCGCCCAGACGACGCGTGGCGCGCACGTTAGCGAGATCGAAGGCTTCCTGCGTGCCCCACGGGGAGGTAAAGCTGGAGCAGTGCCACAGTGTATCAATTCCGGCGAGCATCACCTTAGCCTGAGAGGAGACCAGCTCCGTCAGATCGGCATGGACAAATTCAGCGCCCATTTTTTGCAGAAGCTTGCCCATCGCCTCATTGCGACCGGTGGCCCTCACGCTGATGCCCTTGTTGCGCAGAAACTCGACCGCATTTCGGCCTAAGCCGCTGGTCGCCCCGGTAACCAGTACCTTCATAACAATCCACTGTGTTGAAAAGAATTTCGTGCGCATTCTTTCGTGAATTACGATGTGTTGCAATGGGAAAGGTGAAAGATTAAGAGTTTTATTTAGTTATTTTCCCGCTTTTCTTCTGCCAGTTGCGCAATACGTTTCGCCATGCCGCGGAAGATAAACAGGTGTGCCGGGATCATGAGCAGCCAGTAAAACAGACCGGGCATTCCGTGCGGATGCCACCACGCCCGAACGTCCAGTTCACGATGGTCGCCTTTGTCACTGAGGGTAAAGCAGAGCCGCCCCAGCCCCGGCGCCTTCATGCCGAACAGCAGCGCCAGCCGCTTTTGTGGCTCGACGATAATCACCTTCCAGCTGTCGACGGCATCCCCTACCTGAAGATAAGGATGCGCAGGGCGCCCTTTTGCCAGCCGGTGACCGACCAGCAGATCCAGCGCGCCGCGCGTTTGCCAGAGAATATTGCCGAAGAAATAACGCTCTTTGCCGCCAATCTGGTTCACGACCTCCCACAGCGCCTCCAGGCTGGCCGTGGTTTTTACCGTACAGCCGGCCTGCTTCGGGTAGTAGCCGTACTCCGGCCGCCAGCGGGCAAAGGCCTGGGCGTCGTAGCCCCAGTCGCTGGAGTTCACCAGCTTCTCTTCTTCTTTCAGGGTACGGCGCACCGCGTCGTCAAAGCGGATCAGCTCCTGGGGGATTAATGCGCGCAGTTCGCGATCGTCCGCCAGCAGGTCGTGCTTCAGCCCCTGGATCAGCGCCTTTGCGGTGGTCGGGGGTACTGAGGTAATGACGTTTAAAAACCACACCGATATCCAGCGGGTCGGGAAGGGGACGGGCACCAGCCAGCGGCGGCGTCCGCTGACGCGCATAAAATGCTCGAACTGCTCCTGATAGCTCAGCACCTGTGGGCCAGCCGCCTCCAGAACGCGGTGCTGCTCTGCCGGGTGATCCAGCAACGCCACCAGATAGTGGAGTAAATTCTCCAGCGCGATGGGCGTGGTGCGCGAGCGTACCCAGCGCGGCGGGGTCAGCACTGGCAGGTTGTAGACCATATCGCGCATCACTTCGAACGCGGCGGACCCCGCGCCGACGATAATCCCCGCCCGCAGTTCGGTAACGGGAATATTCGCGCTGCGCAGCGTCTCCGCCGTCAGCTGGCGGGCGCGCAGGTGGTCGGACTGCTCGTCGGCGGGCGCCTGAAGCGAGCTTAAAAAGATCGCCTGCTTCACCGGGGTTTGCAGCAGGGCATCGCGGACGTTCATCGCCACCTGCCGCTCGTGGGCGATAAAATCGCCGCCTTCGCCCATGCTGTGGACCAGGTAGTAAAGCGTATCAACCCCTTCCAGCAGCGCGGGAAGCTCCTTCGGCCAGTTGAGATCGACGCTGTGACAGGTAACGCCCGGCAGGCTGAGCTTTTGCAGGCGTTCAGTGTTGCGTGCCGCTGCCAGCACCCGATGCCCCTGCTGGCTTAGCGCAGCGGTCAGATGCTGACCGATATACCCGCTGGCGCCGAGCACCAGAATTCGTTGCGGCACGGTATGCTCCTTAACGCTGTAAAAACGCCTGCCAGTGTTTTACCACCCCGGTTAGCTGTTCGCGGTTAACGTCGAGATGCATCACCAGGCGCACAACCGGGGAGGCATTGATCAGCACCCCACGCGCCTTCATAAATTCGCCCAGCGCGGCGGCGTGCTCATCTTCGACGCGGACAAACAGCATGTTGGTGTCGTGACGCATGACGTCTGCGCCGATCTCGCGCAGCCGCGCCGCCATCCACGCGGCGTTATCGTGATCCTCTTTAAGGCGCGTCACGTTGTTTTTCAGCGCGTACAGCCCGGCGGCCGCCAGAATACCCGCCTGCCGCATTCCGCCGCCGGTCATTTTACGCCAGCGGTTGGCGCGTTTGATGTAGTCCGCATCGCCCACCAGCAGCGAACCCACGGGGGTGCCCAGCCCTTTAGAGAGGCAAATGGTGAACGAGTCGCAATATTGCGCGATCGCTTTCAGCTCGCAGCCGTACTCGACCACGGCGTTAAAGATGCGCGCCCCGTCAACGTGCAGGCCGAGCCCGCGCTCGCGGGTAAACTCCCACGCCGCTTTCAGGTACTCGCGCGGCAGAACCTTACCGTTGTGGGTGTTTTCCAGGCTGAGCAGCCTGGTGCGGGCGAAGTGAATATCGTCGGCTTTGATTTTCGCGGCGACCTTATCGAGCGGCAGGGAGCCGTCCGGCGCGGCATCGATCGGCTGCGGCTGAATGCTGCCGAGCACCGCCGCGCCGCCCGCTTCGTACAGGTAGTTATGCGCCCCCTGGCCGACGATATACTCTTCGCCGCGCTCGCAGTGGCTGAGCAGCGCCACCAGGTTAGCCTGCGTGCCGGTGGGCAGGAACAGGGCAGCCTCCTTGCCGCTGAGCTCTGCCGCATAGCGCTGCAGCTCGTTGACCGTCGGGTCATCGCCGTAGACGTCGTCGCCGACCGGGGCGGCCATCATCGCGTCGAGCATGGCGCGACCCGGGCGGGTAACGGTATCACTGCGTAAATCAATCATGGCATGTCCTTATAGTTAAAAAGGCGATGCCAGATGTTTTACCTGAGCCAGTTGGTTTTTGCCAGTTCGATCACCTCGTCGCCGCGTCCGCTGATGATGGCGCGCAGCATGTAGAGGCTAAAGCCTTTTGCCTGTTCCAGCTTGATCTGCGGCGGGATGGCCAGCTCTTCTTTGGCAACCACCACGTCCACCAGCACCGGACCGTCGATGGAGAAGGCGCGCTGCAGGGCCTCGTCCACCTCAGACGCTTTCTCGACCCGAATACCGGTAATACCGCAGGCTTCGGCGATGCGGGCGAAATTGGTGTCGTGCAGCTCGGTGCCGTCCGTGAGGTAGCCTCCGGCCTTCATCTCCATCGCCACGAAGCCCAGCACGCTGTTGTTGAAGACCACGATTTTTAGCGGAAGCTTCATCTGCACCACCGACAGGAAATCCCCCATCAGCATGCTGAACCCGCCGTCGCCGCACATCGCCACCACCTGACGTTCCGGTGCCGTCGCTTTTGCGCCCAGCGCCTGCGGCATGGCGTTGGCCATCGAGCCGTGGTTGAAGGAACCGAGCAGGCGGCGTTTACCGTTCATCTTCAGATAGCGCGCTGCCCAGACGGTTGGCGTGCCCACGTCGCAGGTAAAGATGGCGTCGTCGTCCGCAAAATGACTGATCTGCTGGGCCAGGTACTGCGGGTGAATGGCTTTGTCGCTCGGTTTGGCGAGATCGTCCAGCCCCTTACGCGCGTCGCGGTAATCGCTCAGGGCCTTATCGAGGAACTTGCGGTCCGTTTTTTCTTCCAGCAGCGGCAGCAGGGCGGCGAGGGTGGATTTAATATCGCCGATGAGCGCCATATCGACCTTGCTGTGCGCGCCGATACTGCCGGGGTTAATGTCGATCTGAATGATTTTGGCATCCGTCGGGTAAAACGCGCGGTACGGGAACTGGGTGCCGAGCAGGATCAGCGTATCGGCGTTCATCATCGTGTGGAAGCCGCTGGAAAAACCGATCAGCCCGGTCATCCCCACATCGTAAGGGTTATCGTACTCCACGTGCTCTTTACCGCGCAGGGCGTGAACGATTGGTGCTTTCAGCTTGCCGGCAAACGCCACCAGCTCGTCATGCGCGCCGGCGCAGCCGCTACCGCACATCAGGGCGATATTGCTGGAGTAACGCAGCAGCTGCGCCAGCTTCTTAAGCTCTTCAGCGGCGGGGGTGACGGTCGGCTGCGGGGCAGAGTACCAGTGGGTGGTGGCGGTTTCGGGAGCGGCCTTCAGCGCTACGTCACCCGGCAGGACGACCACCGAAACCCCGCGATTGAGGACGGCTTTGCGCATGGCGATGGCCAGCACCTGTGGGATCTGCTCCGGCGACGAGACCAGCTCGCAGTAGTGGCTGCATTCACGGAACAGCTCCTGCGGATGCGTCTCCTGAAAATAGCCGCTGCCGATTTCAGATGAGGGAATGTGGGCGGCAATCGCCAGCACCGGAACATGGTTGCGGTGGCAGTCGAACAGGCCATTGATGAGGTGCAGGTTGCCCGGTCCGCAGGAGCCGGCACAGACGGCAAGTTCACCCGTGAGCTGCGCTTCGGCCCCCGCGGCGAAGGCGGCGACCTCTTCATGGCGAGTCGGCATCCATTCGATGGTTTTCATTTTATTGAGGCTGTCGCTGAGCCCGTTCAGGGAATCGCCGGTGACGCCCCAGATACGTTTTACGCCCGCCTGTTCCAGGGTTTTCGCTATGTATGCAGCCACGGTCTGTTTCATGGGTGTCCATCTCCTTTTTGTGATATCGCCTACAAGCTTAGAAGAAAGTCACCGTATTGGCTGCTCCATGCCCCCGGCGGGCGGCGTTTGCGGATAAAAAAAGCCCGGCAGACGCGATCGCCTGCCGGGCTTACCTTCGAGCGCTTACCGTTTATGCCAGTACCAGGTCACCCTGAGGATGGCACGAACACGCCAGCACGTAGCCTTCCGCAATTTCTGCTTCGGTCAGCGTCATGGTGCTGGTCACGCTGTATTCCCCGGAAATGACCTTCGTTTTACAGCATCCGCACACGCCCGCGCGGCAGGCGGCCACTACCGGCACCTTGTTGCTTTCCAGCGCTTCCAGCAGGGTGGTGCCCACGCGGCCAAAGAAGGTCTGCGCCGGCTGCAGTTTGGTGAACTTCACTCCGCTGGTCGCCGCTTCGGCTACCGGCGTGAAGAACTGCTCTTTGAAGAAGCGGGTTACGCCGAGGGCCTTCACTTCCTTCTCAGCAATGTCCATGTACGGCGCCGGGCCGCAGGTCATTACGGTGCGGTTTGCAATGTCCGGCACGCTTTGCAGCAGCTCGCGGCTCAGACGTCCCGCGACAAAGCCATGCGTGGCGTTGTTTTCCGCGACCAGCGTCACCGGGTAGTTGCGCCACTCTTCGGCAAAAATCACATCTTCCGGCGAGCGCACGCTGAAGATGGTCTGCACGTCCGCCTGCGGACGATATTTCGCCAGCCAGCGGCGCATCGACATAATCGGCGTTACGCCGCAGCCCGCTGCCAGCAGCAGGAATTTATCTTCCGTCTTATCGTCGCAGGTGAAGTCGCCCTGCGCGTCAGACAGCCAGATATAATCCCCGCGCTTCACGTCACGGGTGAGCCACTGCGAGCCCGCGCCGTCATCAATGCGGCGGATGGTGAGCGTAATATATTCGCTCACGCCCGGCGTGGAGGAGATGGTATAGGCGCGCAGGGTGTCCGCCGAATTACGGACGCTGACCAGCGCATACTGACCGGCACGGTACGGATAGTAGTCATGGCACAGCAGCGACAGCGTCCACACGTCCGGCGTCTCCTGATGGATGTGATGAACCTGCATCCGCCACGGGCACTGAGAGGTTGGCATGGTCATGAATTACTCCTTACGCGCTCAGCAGCTGCTTCATATCGTCTTCAACGTTGGTCACGGAACGCAGGCCAAACTTCTCGTTCAGCACGGCCAGCAGGTCCGGCGTCAGGAAGCCTGGCGCGGTCGGTCCGGTGACGATGTTGGTCACGCCGAGAGAGAGCAGGGTCAGCAGAATTACGATCGCTTTCTGCTCGAACCAGGAGAGCACCAGCGACAGCGGCAGGTCGTTCACGCCGCAGCCCAGCTTCTCAGCCAGCGTGACCGCCAGAATAATGGCTGAGTACGCATCGTTACACTGGCCCGCGTCCACCAGGCGCGGCAGACCTTCGATGTTGCCGAAGTCCAGCTTGTTGAAACGGTATTTGCCGCAGGCCAGCGTCAGGATCAGGCAGTCTTCCGGTACGCTGGTGGCGAAATCGGTGAAGTAGTTACGCTCGCCGCGCGCGCCGTCGCAGCCGCCAATCAGGAAGATGTGGCGCAGCTTCTCACGGCTGACGAGGTCAATCAGGGAATCTGCGGCGCCCAGCAGGGTTTCGCGGCCAAAGCCGACGGTGATGAGGTGCGGAATTTCGCTGTACGGGAAGCCGGCCATCTGCTGCGCCTGAGCGATGACCGGACCAAAATCGTCGCCGTCGAGGTGGCTTACACCCGGCCAGCCGACGATGCTGCGGGTCCAGATACGGTCATCGTACGCGCCCACGGTTGGGTCGATGATGCAGTTAGAGGTCATGACAATCGGGCCAGGGAAGCGGGCGAACTCAACCTGCTGGTTCTGCCAGCCGCTGCCGTAGTTACCCACCAGATGCTTAAACTTGCGCAGCTCCGGATAACCGTGCGCGGACAGCATTTCACCGTGGGTATAAACGTTCACGCCGGTGCCTTCGGTCTGCTTCAGCAGGTTGTAGAGATCCTTCAGGTCATGGCCGGAAATCAGGATGCATTTGCCCTCGGTCGCCTTCACGTTGACCTGCGTCGGGGTCGGGTGGCCGTAGGTGCTGGTTTCACCGGCATCCAGGATGCTCATCACCCTGAAGTTCATCTGGCCGATTTCCATTGAGCACTCAAGCAGCGCGTTCATATCGGAAGGCCAGGTGCCGAGCCATGCCATGATTTTGTGGTACTGGCCGTAAATGTCGTTGTCGTACTGGCCGAGAACGTGCGCGTGTTCCATATAGGCCGCCGCACCTTTCAGGCCGTACAGGCAGAGCAGACGCAGGCCAAGGATGTTCTCGCCAATCTCTGCTTTGTCTTTATTCGGGGTGAATTCTGCCGCCTGACGCTGCAGTTCGCCCAGGTCGTCGCTCACCAGCTGCAGTTCCGCCATCGGGTTGTCGACGCGGGCAGCGGCGTCGGCGTTCAGGCACTGTGCTTTCAGGGCTTCACGCAGGGCAATTGCTTCGCGGGCATAGCCCACAATGCGCGGAGAATCGAAGTTAACGTTAGTCAGCGTGGAGAAAAATGCGCGCGGCGCAAAGCTGTCGACGTAGTGATCGACAATGCCGTATTCGCGGGCCTTGCAGGCCCATGCGGACAAGCCTTGTAGCGTAGCAATCAGCAGATCCTGGAGATCTGACGTCTCTGCGGTTTTACCGCACATACCCTGCGCCCAGGAGCAGCCGTTGCCTGCCGGGGTACGGATGGTTTGTTCACATTGCACACAGAACATAATCACACCTGTTAAAGTTATATTTTAAATGCATGTTTAAGGTTATGCCTGTGTCAGAACGGTGAAAAGGGCTTTCTTGCATTAAATGGAGGGATATTGATTTAGCGCAATTTTGGCGGCAGGTACACTGCCGCCAGCGCAGTATCAGGCGGAGAAGAATGCCATCAGAATCGGCACCAGCAGGCTCAGAATAAAGCCGTGCACGATGGCGGCAGGAACCATCTCCAGCCCACCCGAGCGCTGTAATACCGGCAGGGTAAAGTCCATTGAGGTGGCACCACACAGCCCCAGCGCGGTCGAGCGGCTGCGGCGCACAAGGCCGGGAATGAGCATGATGGCGATCAGCTCGCGCGCCAGATCGTTAAAGAAGGCGGCGCTGCCAATCACCGGACCGAACGACTCGGTGAGCAGAATGCCGGAGAGAGAATACCAGCCAAAACCGGACGCCATCGCCAGGCTGGTTTTCAGCGGCAGATCGAGAATAAAGGCATTAATCACCCCCGCGACCAGCGAGCTGGCCACAACAATAACGGCCACAATCATTCCGCGACGGTTGAGGACAATCTGCTTTAGCGTCATGCCGTTATTTCGAAGCTGAATACCAATCAGGAAGAGCAGGAATATAAGCGTATATTCGCTGGCTTCGGTGGCATGCTGCAAGAATGCCAGCCCTGTCAGCCCGAGCAAAAAACCGAGAACCACAACGCCGCACAGCTTTAATGATTCAAGCGCCATCGCAATACGGGAAGGGAGCTTTTCCTGTTGATGGTGGTTTTTCCAGGGAATAGTGCGCTCCAGCCAGGACAGGGCCGCAATATTGCACAGCAAAATAACCACTACCGTGACCGCAGAATAATGCAGAATGGAAAGTAAATTTGTTGCCAGATTATCCAGGAAGGCCAGGCTGATCCCCATAAAGAACAGAATGACGTAAACAATCCAGCTGAGAAAACGATTAATAAGCCTTAAGGCTGATTCATTACGCAGCGGAATAAGGTAGCCCAAAATAAGGGGCAAAAGAATGATGAGGAGTCCTGAGAACATGAACAGCCGTCCTTTTGAGTGTCGGTTAAGCGTCAAAGACACTACCCAATAAAGGCATCTCAGTAAAGCGACAAAAAAAGCCGGGTGGCGGCTGCGCCTGACCCGGCTTGTATAAATGAGGTTGTGCGGCTTGCTGCACTCACTCAGGCCCTCTCCCGGGGGAGAGGGATAAAACCATTAATCGCGTTTTTCCAGCAGGGTACGGTACAGCACGCCGCCCAGAATACCGCCGACGATCGGCATCACCCAGAACAGCCACAGCTGTTCAAGCGCCCAGCCGCCCTGGAAGATAGCTACCGCGGTGCTGCGCGCCGGGTTAACGGAGGTGTTGGTCACCGGAATGGAAATCAGGTGGATCAGCGTCAGCGCCAGACCAATCGCGATGGGCGCGAAGCCGGCAGGAGCATACTTGTCCGTTGCGCCGTGGATCACCATCAGGAACCCTGCGGTCAGCACAATTTCAATCACGATAGCAGACAGCATAGAGTAGCCGCCCGGTGAGTGCTCGCCGAAACCGTTCGACGCAAAACCGCTGGCCGCGGCGTCGAAGCCTGCTTTACCGCTGGCAATGACGTACAGAACCGCCGCAGCAATAATGCCGCCAATAACCTGAGCAATAATATAGCCAATAATATCTTTTGCCGGGAAACGGCCGCCCGCCCATAAGCCTAACGTTACGGCCGGATTAAAATGACCGCCTGAAATATGGCCTACCGCATAGGCCATAGTGAGAACCGTCAGACCAAATGCCAGTGCAACACCGACAAAACCAATACCTAATTCCGGGAATGCTGCTGCCAGTACTGCGCTACCGCAGCCGCCAAACACCAGCCAGAATGTACCAAAACATTCTGCCGCTAATTTTCTGAACATAACCACCTCAATAATAAACGTCCGCGCGCTTTCCCGCGCACGGGTTATATCGCCATAAAGGGATGACGACTCAAAGAGTCATTATTTTAAAAACCAATAACATCCCTTCGCCACTTAAATAAATTGAGTAAATTTGATTTAAGGCAATGTGATGTCATTCCTTGTTCAAACTGGAGGTAAAACGATCGTAGTCCAATTCTCGGGCGGAAGTATCTTGCCCGGAAGGGGCTTTTTCAAATGAAAGTTGATGGGTAAATTCTGAATTTTTTGTGCTCAGAACCAGCAACAGGGGGATATAGCAGTGTCCAGCCGGACCCCGTACCGCTATACTGCTGATAAACTGAAGGAAAAGTCGACGAATTGCGGGGGATTTATGCTACTCGAACGTGTGGAGATTGTCGGGTTTCGCGGCATTAACCGCCTGTCGCTGCAGCTGGAACAGAACAACGTTCTTATCGGCGAAAATGCCTGGGGGAAATCCAGCCTGCTGGACGCCCTGACGCTGCTGCTTTCGCCTGAGGAGAATCTGTACCACTTCGTCCACGATGACTTCTGGTTTCCGCCGGGCGATGTCAACGGACGCGAAAAGCATCTGCATATTATTTTGACCTTCCGCGAGGCCGAACCCGGCCGCCATCGCGTGCGCCGTTACCGCCCGATGTCACCCTGCTGGGTGCCCTGTGAAGATGGCTTCCACCGTATTTTCTATCGCCTTGAAGGCGAAATGGCGCACAACGAAGGGGTGCTAACCCTGCGTGAATTCCTCGATGAGAAGGGGAATCCGATCCCGCTCGACAACATCGACGAGCTGGCCCGTCATCTGATCCGCCTCTCCCCCGTGCTGCGCTTGCGCGACGCGCGCTTTATGCGCCGGATCCGAAACGGCACGGTGCCGGATATGCCGGAGGTGGAGGTTACCGCCCGCGAGCTGGATTTCCTCGCCCGCGAGCTGGTTTCGCGCCCGCAGAACCTTACCGACGGCCAGATCCGTCAGGGGCTTTCCGCCATGGTTCAACTGCTGGAGCACTACTTTTCCGAGCAGGGAACGGGGCCGTCTCGTCACCGTCTGATGCGCCGCCGCTCGCACGATGAGCAGCGAAGCTGGCGCTATCTCGATATCATCAACCGCATGATCGACCGCCCCGGCGGGCGCTCGCACAGGGTGATCCTGCTGGGATTATTCTCCACGCTTTTACAGGCGAAAGGCACGGTGCGCCTTGACCGGGACGCGCGTCCGCTGCTGCTGGTGGAAGATCCGGAGACGCGTCTGCACCCGATCATGCTCTCCGTGGCATGGCATCTGCTGAACCTGCTCCCCCTGCAGCGCGTGACTACCACCAATTCCGGCGAGCTGCTATCCCTGACGCCGGTGGAATATGTCTGCCGTCTGGTGCGTGAATCGTCGCGCGTCACCGCCTACCGGCTTGGACCGGGCGGGCTGAACGCCGAGGATGGCCGACGGATTGCGTTCCATATCCGTTTTAACCGCGCGTCGTCGCTGTTTGCCCGCTGCTGGCTGCTGGTGGAAGGGGAAACCGAAACCTGGGTGATTAACGAGCTGGCGCGCCAGTGCGGGCACCACTTCGACGCCGAAGGGGTCAAGGTCATCGAGTTTGCGCAGTCTGGCCTGAAACCGCTGATCAAGTTCGCCCGCCGGATGGGGATTGAATGGCACGTGCTGGTGGATGGCGATGAGGCCGGGAAAAAATATGCGGCGACCGTACGCGGCCTGCTCAATAACGATCGGGAAGCGGAGCGTGACCATCTGACGGCGCTGCCGGCGATGGACATGGAGCACTTTATGTACCGCCAGGGCTTTGACGACGTTTTTCACCGCGTGGCGATGATCCCGGTGGATGTGCCAATGAACATGCGCCGGGTGATCGCCAAAGCGATCCACCGGTCGTCAAAACCGGATTTAGCCATAGAGGTCGCGACGGAAGCGGGAAGGCGGGGCGTAGAATCCGTGCCCACGCTGCTGCGTAAAATGTTCTCCCGCGTCCTCTGGCTGGCGCGCGGGAGGGCCGATTAACGGCCAGTCGTCCGTGAAACCTGCTGGATAAGGCTATCAAGCAGCGCATAGCGACGGCGGTATTCGGAGCGCTTTTTACTCGCGATCTCTTCCATCGGCTTGCGCGGCATGGCCAGCGGCAGGGCAAAGTTGCCGTTATCCAGCCGTTCTCCGCCAAGAGAGCGCCAGAAGCTGTCGTAATCCGCCAGCAGTTTTCCCTCTTTTTTCCTGCGGTAACGCCAGCTGCGGTAGATATGGGTGGCGTTACTCACGGCGAGGATCTGTTCTACCGGGAAGGCGTCGGCGAGGATCATTACCGCTTCAACCAGCAGACGTTTCGGGAACAGGCCGTGGCAGGCTTTCGTGGCGAGCTGGATCTGCTCGTGCGGGACATGCGCTTTCGCCCCCTGCATTCCGCCGATAAACAGCGATGGTTTCCCTTCATAGTTGCAGAGCGTAAAGGTCAGCTCGGCCAGCACCGTGTTCTGACAATCGACAAAGGTCAGGGTGGCTTCGCCTTCTTTATCCAGAAACGCGTCTGCCCGCAGGCATACGCTAAACTGCTGTTCGTCTTTGCCGGTTAACGTCACCAGCGTGATGCCCTCACCAGAGAGATAGCCGTTCAGCAGCGGCGCGGGAAGATGGCGGCTCATCATCTGATAGTGATAGTTCAGGGCTTCCAGCGTATGCTGACGGCCCATGTTGACTGTCAGCCACGGTCGATGCAGACGGCACGGCAGGCCGGGCTGCACCTCCAGGATCTGCATCAGGCGGGGCTGCTTTGCGAGGTTTGCCAGCAGGCGCGACGTGGTGAGCGGCGTCGCCAGCGAGCGCAGCATAAACTTTCGTCGATAGGCCGGATTTTGCCACGCCAGCCCCGGCGTGAGGGTTCCCGATGCCAGGCTTTTGAACAGTTGCCAGCCCGATTTTGGCTGAGACAGCGTTGAATAAGGTGTCTCGACGATGGAAGACATGTTAGATCCTGCTTCTGGTGGAAGATCGCTATTTCAGCAGGGGCTTTATCAACGCTGGGTAAACAATTCCCGACGATTACGGCGATCGGGGGTTTCGTTGATGAGTGGTTTAGATAAAATCAACGTTGATGATAGCCAGAACAACTATTTGGAATATTTATGAACCTGAAGGGAAAACGCAGAAAGCTGTTTCTGCTGCTGGCGATAGTGGTGTTAGCGGGCGGATTCTGGGTATGGAAGGTGCTGAACGCGCCGGTACCGCAGTATCAAACGCTGATTGTTCGCCCGGGCGAGCTGCAGCAAAACGTGCTGGCGACGGGGAAGCTGGATGCCCTGCGCAAGGTTGACGTAGGTGCGCAGGTTAGCGGCCAGCTTAAAACGCTGTCGGTTGAGATTGGCGATAAGGTTAAAAAAGGCCAGCTGCTGGGCGTGATCGATCCTGAACAGGCTGAAAACCAGATCCGCGAGGTGGAAGCCACGCTGATGGAGCTGCGCGCGCAGCGCGCTCAGGCTCAGGCGGAGCGGAATCTCGCTCAGGTCACCCTGAAGCGTCAGCAGGCGCTGGCGAAAACGCAGGCCATCTCAAAACAGGATCTGGATACCGCCGCCACGGAGCTGGCGGTGAAGCAGGCGCAGATTGGTACCATCGACGCGCAAATCAAGCGCAATCAGGCCTCGCTGGACACGGCGAAAACCAACCTCGACTACACGAAAATCGTGGCGCCAATGGCCGGGGAAGTGACGCAGATTACCACCCTGCAGGGCCAGACGGTTATCGCCGCGCAGCAGGCGCCAAACATTCTGACCCTGGCGGACATGAGCACCATGCTGGTGAAAGCCCAGGTATCCGAAGCGGACGTGATTCACCTTAAGCCTGGCCAGAAGGCCTGGTTTACGGTGCTGGGCGATCCGCAAACCCGCTATGAAGGGGCGCTGAAGGATATCCTGCCGACGCCGGAGAAGGTGAATGACGCCATCTTTTACTATGCCCGTTTTGAGGTGCCGAACCCGCAGGGCGTGCTGCGTCTGGACATGACCGCACAGGTGCATATTCAGCTCACCGGCGTCAAAAACGTGCTGACGGTTCCGCTCTCCGCGCTGGGCGAATCCGCCGGGGACAATCGCTACAAGGTTAAAGTGCTGCGCAACGGCGAAACCCGCGAGCGGGAAGTGGTGATTGGCGCGCGTAACGACACCGACGTGGTGGTGGTGAAAGGGCTGGAAGAGGGTGAGGAAGTGGTCATCAGCGAAAGCCTGCCCGGAGCCGCGCAATGACGGCGCTGCTTGAGCTGAATGATATTCGCCGCAGCTACCCGTCCGGCGACGGGCCGGTGGAGGTGCTGAAAGGCATCTCCCTGCGCGTGGAAGCGGGTGAAATGGTGGCGATTGTCGGGGCCTCGGGGTCCGGTAAATCGACGCTGATGAATATTCTCGGCTGTCTGGATAAACCCACCAGCGGCACCTATCGCGTGGCGGGAACGGACGTCTCCACCCTGGACGGCGACGCGCTGGCGAAGCTGCGCCGCGAACACTTTGGCTTTATCTTCCAGCGTTACCATCTGCTTTCTCACCTCAGCGCGGCGCAGAACGTGGAGGTGCCCGCGGTGTATGCGGGCGTCGAGCGTAAAAAGCGCCTCGAGCGCGCGAAGGCGCTGTTAACGCGTCTCGGGCTGGCGGAGCGGGTGGATTATCAGCCCTCACAGCTTTCCGGCGGTCAGCAGCAGCGCGTAAGTATTGCCCGTGCGCTGATGAACGGTGGCCAGGTTATCCTGGCCGATGAACCGACCGGCGCGCTCGACAGCCGTTCCGGTGAAGAGGTTATGGCGATCCTTCACCAGCTTCGCGATCAGGGGCATACGGTGATTATCGTCACCCACGATCCGCAGGTGGCGGCGCAGGCTGAACGGATTATTGAGATCCACGACGGCGAGCTGGTCAGCAACCCGCCGCCGCGTGAGTCCAGAGCGGCCGCGCCGAAAGAGGCGCTGCCTGCCTCAACCGGCTGGGGGCAATTTTCGAGCGGCTTTCGCGAGGCGCTGACCATGGCCTGGCTGGCGATGGCGGCCAACAAAATGCGCACCCTGCTGACCATGCTCGGCATTATCATCGGTATCGCCTCGGTGGTGTCGATTGTGGTGGTGGGAGACGCGGCGAAACAGCTGGTGCTGGCGGATATTCGCGCCATCGGGACGAATACCATTGACGTCTACCCCGGGAAAGATTTTGGCGACGACGAGCCGCAGTATCAGCAGGCGCTGAAGTACGACGATCTGGCGGCTATTCAGAAGCAGCCGTGGGTGAACTCCGCCACGCCTGCCGTTTCGCAGAACCTGCGTCTGCGCTACGGCAACATCGACGTAGCGGCCAGCGCTAACGGCGTCAGCGGAGATTACTTCAACGTCTACGGCATGACCTTCAGCGAAGGGGCGACCTTCAACGCCGAACAGCTGGCGGGCAGGGCGCAGGTGGTGGTGCTGGATGCGAACTCACGCAGGCAGCTTTTCCCGAATAAAACCCGCGTGGTCGGGGAGGTGATCCTGGTGGGCAACATGCCCGCTACGGTGATTGGCGTGGCGGAAGAGAAACAGTCGATGTTTGGCAGCAGCAAGATCCTGCGCGTCTGGCTGCCGTACAGCACCATTTCCGGGCGCATTATGGGGCAGTCCTGGCTCAACTCCATCACCGTGCGGGTGAAGGAAGGCTACGACAGCGCGCTGGCGGAACAGCAGCTGGAGCGGCTGTTAACCCTGCGCCACGGCAAGAAAGACTTCTTTACCTGGAACATGGATGGCCTCTTGAAAACGGCGGAAAAGACCACACGTACTCTTCAGATGTTCCTGACGCTGGTGGCGGTGATTTCGCTGGTCGTCGGCGGGATCGGGGTGATGAACATCATGCTGGTGTCGGTGACCGAACGTACCCGGGAGATCGGCATCCGCATGGCGGTGGGGGCCAGAGCCAGCGACGTGCTTCAGCAGTTTTTGATTGAGGCGGTGCTGGTATGCCTGGTGGGCGGCGCGATGGGCATTGCGCTCTCCATGCTGATTGCCTTTGCGCTTCAGCTGTTTTTACCCGGCTGGGAAATTGGCTTTTCGCCAATGGCGATACTCACCGCGTTTTTATGTTCCACCTTTACCGGGATTTTGTTTGGCTGGCTGCCTGCGCGAAACGCGGCACGGCTGGATCCGGTGGATGCGCTGGCGCGGGAATAGCCCGAAAATAAAAATGCCAGCCGATCGGGCTGGCATTTTGCCTGCGGGGTGTACACAATGAAACAGAGAGCTATGCAACCGTTTCTGCTTCAACGGGCACGATAAGACTGGCGTGATTGCCTTTTGGCCCCTGGTGTACATCGAACCGGACGGACTGCCCGGCTTTGAGCGTCCTGTAACCATCCATCTGAATGGTGGAATAGTGAGCGAAGATATCCTCGCCGCCGCCTTCGGGGCATATGAAGCCAAACCCCTTGGCGTTGTTGAACCACTTAACAGTACCCATTTCCATGCTTCGACATCCTTCGTAAATCTTATAAGTTAAGATGGAATGAACCGGTGGTGGAGTGGGGGCTGTTCAAAAGCTCGCCATCTCACGCTTGTACAATTTAGAGAAACGGAAGAAGCCGTCAAGCGTTTGGCGCTCGAGTTGGGACAATAATCAACCAAAATTTGAGGCAGTTAACGCTATTGCAACAGTTTGTGACAGACATCGCGGATGACAGTAATAGATGATTGTTATCTAACATCTGAGGTAGATTCAAAGTGGTTATGCATAATGGGTAAGACCAACGATTGGCTGGATTTTGACCAGCTGGCGGAAGATAAGGTGCGCGACGCGCTAAAACCGCCATCTATGTATAAAGTTATGTTAATGAACGATGATTACACGCCGATGGAATTTGTTATTGACGTGCTACAAAAGTTCTTTTCTTATGATGTAGAACGTGCAACGCAACTGATGCTTACCGTTCATTATCGTGGCAAAGCGATCTGCGGCATCTTTACTGCCGAGGTCGCGGAAACCAAAGTGGCGATGGTGAACGACTATGCAAGGGAGAACGAGCATCCGTTGCTGTGTACGCTGGAAAAGGCCTGATAAGGCATAAAATTGGGGGAGGTGCCTATGCTCAATCAAGAACTGGAACTCAGTTTAAACATGGCTTTCGCCAGAGCGCGTGAGCACCGACATGAGTTTATGACCGTCGAGCACCTGCTGCTCGCGTTGCTAAGCAACCCATCTGCCCGCGAAGCGCTGGAAGCCTGCTCCGTGGATCTGGTGGCGCTACGTCAGGAACTCGAAGCCTTCATCGAACAAACCACACCGGTGCTGCCAGCCAGTGAAGAAGAGCGCGACACGCAGCCGACGCTCAGCTTCCAGCGCGTGCTGCAGCGCGCGGTTTTCCACGTCCAGTCTTCCGGGCGTAGCGAAGTGACGGGCGCAAATGTGCTGGTCGCCATCTTCAGCGAGCAGGAGTCCCAGGCGGCCTACCTGCTGCGCAAACATGAAGTCAGCCGACTCGACGTGGTCAACTTTATCTCTCACGGAACGCGAAAAGACGAGCCTAACCAGGCATCCGACTCCAGCAACCCGATCAACAACAGCGAAGAGCAAGCAGGCGGGGAGGATCGTATGGAAAACTTCACCACCAACCTTAATCAGCTTGCTCGCGTGGGCGGAATCGACCCGCTGATTGGCCGCGACAAAGAGCTGGAGCGCGCCATACAGGTGCTGTGCCGCCGCCGTAAGAACAACCCGCTGCTGGTGGGTGAATCCGGCGTGGGCAAGACCGCGATTGCTGAAGGGCTGGCCTGGCGCATTGTGCAGGGCGACGTTCCGGAAGTGATTGCTGACTGCATCATCTACTCGCTGGATATTGGCTCGCTGCTGGCGGGCACCAAGTACCGTGGTGATTTTGAAAAACGCTTCAAGGCGCTGTTAAAACAGCTGGAGCAGGATACCAACAGCATCCTGTTTATCGATGAGATCCACACCATCATCGGCGCAGGGGCGGCCTCCGGTGGCCAGGTGGATGCGGCTAACCTGATCAAGCCGCTGCTCTCCAGCGGCAAGATCCGCGTAATGGGCTCCACAACGTACCAGGAGTTCAGCAACATCTTTGAAAAAGATCGTGCGCTGGCGCGTCGTTTCCAGAAAATCGACGTCACCGAGCCGTCCGTCGACGAAACGGTGCAGATCATCAACGGCCTGAAAACCAAGTACGAAGCGCACCACGACGTGCGTTACACCGCGAAAGCGGTACGTGCGGCGGTGGAGCTGGCGGTGAAATACATCAACGATCGTCATCTGCCGGATAAGGCGATTGACGTAATTGATGAGGCGGGAGCGCGTGCGCGCCTGATGCCGGCCAGCAAGCGTAAGAAAACCGTTAACGTGGCGGATATCGAGTCCGTGGTGGCCCGCATCGCGCGTATCCCTGAGAAGAGCGTTTCCCAGAGCGACCGCGACACGCTGCGCACCCTCGGCAATCGCCTGAAAATGCTGGTCTTTGGTCAGGATAAGGCCATTGAGGCCTTAACCGAAGCGATCAAGATGGCCCGTGCCGGACTGGGGCATGACCACAAGCCCGTTGGTTCCTTCCTGTTTGCCGGTCCGACCGGCGTCGGGAAAACCGAGGTGACGGTTCAGCTCTCCAAAGCGCTGGGCATCGAGCTGCTGCGCTTTGATATGTCCGAGTATATGGAGCGTCACACCGTCAGCCGCTTGATTGGTGCGCCTCCGGGCTATGTGGGCTTTGACCAGGGCGGCCTGCTCACCGACGCGGTGATCAAGCATCCGCACGCGGTACTGCTGCTCGATGAAATCGAGAAGGCGCACCCGGACGTGTTCAACATCCTGCTGCAGGTGATGGACAACGGGACGCTGACCGACAACAACGGGCGCAAGGCGGACTTCCGCAACGTGGTGCTGGTGATGACCACCAACGCCGGCGTGCGTGAAACCGAGCGTAAATCTATCGGCCTGATCCACCAGGATAACAGCACCGATGCGATGGAGGAGATCAAGAAGATCTTCACGCCGGAGTTCCGTAACCGTCTGGACAACATCATCTGGTTCGATCACCTGTCTACCGAGGTGATCCATCAGGTGGTGGATAAGTTCATCGTCGAGCTGCAGGTTCAGCTGGATCAGAAAGGCGTGTCGCTGGAAGTCAGCCAGGAGGCCCGCAACTGGCTGGCCGAGAAAGGCTACGACCGGGCGATGGGTGCCCGTCCGATGGCGCGCGTGATTCAGGACAACCTGAAGAAGCCGCTGGCGAACGAGCTGCTGTTTGGCTCGCTGGTGGACGGCGGCCAGGTCACGGTGGGGCTGGATCAGGCGAAGAACGAGCTGACGTACGATTTCCAGAGTGCGGCGAAGCACAAGCCGGAAGCGGCTCACTGAGTGTAATATGTGTGTTAAAAACCGGGCTTTTGCCCGGTTTTTTTATGCCTGCCTTTCTCCCTCTCCCTGTGGGAGAGGGCTGGGGTGAGGGCAACAGACCGCACTAAAATACATCTTCCCCTGTAGCAACATTAAAGCCACAAATAAAAAAGGCCGGGATTATCCCGACCTTTTAAATATTCATCTGCCATTACAGGCGAAAACAATTAGCGACTACGGAAGACAATGCGGCCTTTGCTCAGGTCGTACGGGGTCAGTTCAACAGTCACTTTGTCGCCCGTCAAAATGCGGATATAGTTTTTGCGCATTTTACCGGAGATGTGCGCAGTTACCACGTGACCGTTTTCCAGTTCTACGCGAAACATGGTATTAGGCAACGTATCAAGTACGGTACCCTGCATTTCAATATTGTCTTCTTTGGCCATCTAATCCTCTGGGGTATCACTACCAAGTTTTGAACCGGCAAGATAATGCCGAAATTCATCAATTAAGTAAAGAATTGCGCGTTTAAAACGCAGCAAAACAGTTTCAGCGCATTGCCCAAGCGTCACGGTACAACCGAACGGAAAGCGCATTCGTAAAGGGGAACAACAGGATAAACGTCAGGACGTTATCTGAAGCGGGGGTCCCAAACGGCGGCGGGGCAACAGGCAGAAGCTACTCTGCGGCATAATTATAACACCCTCATAAAAAATATGCGGAAAACATTTAGGCATCGGGCATAAAGAGCGCTCTGGGGATCCAAAAATCGCGCGGAAGGGTCTCAGCGCGGCACCGATCCAGATGTTCGATGTAGTGTCGACGGGAGATTTCAACGGCACCGAGCGAGGCGGTGTGCTCGTTCAGCACCTGACAATCCATCAGCTGTCCACCGCGCCGGGCAAATTCTTCGCAAAAAACTAGCAGCGCGGTTTTCGAGGCGTTGGTGGCGCGGGAGAACATCGATTCACCGCAGAACAGTGTGCCCTGCGCCACGCCGTACATGCCGCCAACGAGATCCTCGCCGTGCCACACTTCGACGGAATGCGCGTAGCCCAGCTCGTGTAGCTGATGGTAGGCAATAATGATATCGCGGGTTATCCAGGTGCCTTCGTGACGATCTTCAGCGCATCCTTCAATGACCTGCCCGAAGGCGTGATTAAGCGTGACGCGATAGGGTGATTTTGCGTGAAAGCGCTTCATGCTGCGGCTCAAGTGAAACTGCCCAGGCCACAGAACGGCTCGCGGGTCGGGAGACCACCATAAAATCGGGTCGCCGGGAGAAAACCACGGGAAAATACCGCGCTGGTAAGCCATTAAGAGGCGTGCCGGGCTGAGATCGCCGCCCAGCGCCAGCAGGCCGTTAGGTTCACGTAGCGCTCCCTCCGGGGAAGGGAACGCAATATTATGGCGAGAAAGCTGGACCAGGCGCATGACAACGTAACTCCAGTACGCGAGTGAGGACGCTACAAATATAGCCTACAGACGCTGTTTAAACTGGTAGTAGCGACCCTGTTTTGCCAGCAGCTCTGCGTGACTACCTTGCTCAATAATGTGTCCGTTGTCCATCACAATTATGCGATCGAAACTCGCGAGTCCACGCAGGCGGTGTGTGACCATCAGCACGGTTTTGCCTTTCATCACGTTTGCCAGTAAATCAAGAATTTGGCTCTCGGTTGTCGCGTCCAGACCTTCCGTTGGCTCATCGAGCAGCATCAGCGGCGCGTCGTGCAGCAGCGCCCGGGCAATCGCCAGACGGCGAAGCTCGCCGCCGGAGAGCTGGCGACCCCCTTCACCGAGCCAGGCGTTGAGTCCGTCATCCTCAAGCAGCTTGTGCAGCCCGACCTGCTCAAGCATCCCCCGTAGCGCCTCGTCAGAGGCCGCTGGCGCTGCGAGAAGGAGATTGTCGCGTAGCGTGGCGCTGAACAGATGCACCCGCTGGGGCACGACGCTGACGGTTTTACGCAAGGCCGCTTCGCTAAAGTCACCCAGCCGGGTATCGTTAAAGCGAATCTCACCCAGCTGCGGGTCCCACGCGCGCGTCAGAAGCTGCAGAAGCGTTGATTTTCCACATCCCGTGCGGCCAAGGATCGCGATGCGCTGCCCGGCGTTAACGGAAAGCGTGATGCCTTCCAGCGCGTTTTGCGCCTGCCTGTCATAGGCGAAAGTGACATCGCTGAGCGTTAGCGCCACCTGCTCCGGTACCGCGGTTTCTCCGCTGCTGAACTTCACTTCCGGCTCCTGCTCCGCAATATCCGTTATGCGTAGTGCAGAGGCAATAACCTGACCAAGATGCTGAAACGCACCCGTGACCGGGGCTAAAGCTTCAAAGGCGGCAAGGGCGCAGAAAACAAACAGCGCAATCAGCGGGCCCGGCTGGGCGTTACCGCCCACGCCGCCGGAGGCCATCCAGAGCATGGCGATGACGGCAATGCCGCCGATTAACATCATCAGCGCCTGAGAGAACGCGGTTAGCTCAGACTGACGGCGCTGGGCCTCGTGCCAGTTAAGCTCCGTGCTTTCCATCCGGGCGCGGTAGCGCTTGCTGGCACCAAAGATGCTCAGTTCGGCCTGACCCTGCAGCCATGAGGTGAGCTGCTGGCGATACTCACCGCGCAGACGCGTCAGATTTTCCCCAGTGGTTTTACCGGCGCGATAAAACAGCGGCGGTAAAATAATCAGCGTCAACAGCATGATGCCGCCCAGGGTCAGCGCGATAGGAACATCCAGAATACACAGCCCCAGCGTGACCACCACGATCACCACAAAGGCGCCCACCATGGGGGAAATTACGCGCAGGTAGAGGTGATCCAGCGTATCCACATCCGCGACCACGCGGTTGAGCAACTCGCCCTGACGAAAGCGCGCCAGCCCGGCAGGGGAGAGGGGCAGAAGCTTGCTGAAGGTGTAAATACGCAGGTGTTGCAGGACGCGGAAGGTCGCGTCGTGGCTGACAAGACGCTCGAAGTAACGCCCGGCGGTTCGGGTAATCGCGGTGCCGCGTACGCCTGCGGCAGGGAGCATGTAGTTGAAGCTGTACAGCCCGGCGAAGCCCACGGCCGCAGACGCGGAAAGGAACCAGCCGGAAAGCGTAAGCAGGCCGATGCTGGCAAGCAGGGTGACAATAGCCAGCACAATGCCGAGCGTCAGCATCCATTTGTGGCGTTTGTACAGTGCGAGATAGGGAAGCAGGGCGCGCATCAGATATCCTCCTGACGATTCGCCAGCAGGGCCGCAAAAGGCCCCTGCGCGGCAACAAGCGCGGCGTAATCGCCTTGCTCAACGAGTTGACCGTTTTCCATCACCCAAATCTGGTCCCAGTCGGCGATGCCTTCAAGCTGGTGGGTGACCATCAGCGTGGTTTGCTGCTGTGATGCGGCGTTAAGCGCATCCATTACGCGCTGCTCGCTGTGGGCATCCAGGCTGGCCGCGGGTTCGTCCAGCAGCATCAGCTGACAGGGGTTCAGCAGGGCACGGGCCACCGCAACGCGCTGCGCCTGGCCGACCGACAGCCCGGCAGACTGATCGCCCACCACGGTATCAACACCCTGCGGCAGCAGCGGTAAAAATTCACTGACCCAGGCGCGATCGAGAACCGACTGCAGTTCATCTTCACGCGCGTCCGGGCGGGCGAGAAGCACGTTTTCACGCAGCGTTGAGGCAGGCAGCTGTGGGTTTTGCCCCACCCAGCTCAGCTGCTTACGCCAGGCTTCGGGATCGAGCTCGCGCAGCTCCGTTTTATTTACGCGCAGCGATCCGGTATAGGCCATGAAGCCTGACAACGCGTTCAGCAGCGAGCTTTTACCCGAGCCGCTGGTGCCCACCAGCACGACCCGTTGACCCGCAGGCAGGGTAAAGTTCAGTGGACCAGCCAGTACCTTGCCTTCAGGCGACAGGATGGAAAAATCCTGCGCTTCAAGGGTAACTGGATCGCTGGTATTCAGCGTGACTTCACCGCGCTCCGGATGCGCCAGCGGCGTTTCCATGAAGGTTTTCAGGCTATCGGCAGCGCCCACCGCCTGCGCTTTGGCGTGATAGAAGGTGCCGAGATCGCGCAATGGCTGGAAAAATTCCGGGGCCAGGATCAGTGCCAGGAATCCGGCAGAAAGCGTCACCGCCGTACCGTAGTGGCCGAAATCCAGCGCGCCGAGATAGGAGAAGCCAAAGTAGACCGCCACCAGGGCAATTGACAGGGAGGTGAAGAATTCGAGCACGCCGGAAGAGAGGAACGCCAGGCGCAGGACCTCCATGGTGCGCTGACGGAAGTCCTGGGACGCCAGGCGAATGTTTTCGGTTTCCGCCTCACCGCGACCAAAGATACGCAGCGTTTCCATACCGCGCAGGCGATCGAGGAAATGTCCGCTCAGCCGACCCAGCGCCAGGAAGTTGCGGCGGTTAGCATCTGCCGCGCCCATACCGACCATTGCCATAAACAGCGGGATCAGCGGGGCGGTACCCAGCAGGATCAATGCCGCCACCCAGTTGACCGGGAAAATGGCGATAACAATCGAAAGGGGCACAAAAACCGCCAGCGCCATCTGTGGAAGATAGCGCGCATAGTAATCGTGCATATCGTCGATTTGCTCAAGGATCAGCGTCGCCCAGCTGCCGGCCGGTTTCCCCTGGATCCACGCAGGCCCGGCTTCAGAAAGCCGGTCAAGCACCTTGCGCCGGATTTCATAGCGGATGTGCTGTCCGGCATGGAACCCAACCCGCTCACGCAGCCAGACGACCCACGCACGCAGAACGAAAACCAGCACCAGAACGATAAAAGGCAACAGCAGCGCCTCGCGCGGGATGTTCTCCATAATCATATGGTTGAGAATGCGGGCCAGCAGCCATGCCTGGGCAACAATCAACAGACCGCTGATAAATCCCAGAATGCGGGAGATCATAAGCCAGCGGCGGGAAAGAACGCTTTGCTGTTTGAGCCAGCGTGTTAACTCTTGTTGACGGGTTTTTTCCATTGCGTATTTTGCAGGTGACGTTATAAGAAATTAGACATCTGCATGTTACACGCGGGGAAAAATAAAGGCGACCAGTGGCCGCCTTTATTTACGTTTGTTACTGACTTGTAAAGATTATTTACCCTGTTCAGCCAGCCCATCCAGATAGCGTTCAGCGTCCAGCGCGGCCATACAGCCGGTGCCCGCAGAGGTGATCGCCTGACGATAAATATGGTCCATCACGTCGCCTGCTGCGAAGACGCCCGGAACGCTGGTCTGCGTGGCGTTGCCGTGGATCCCGGACTGCACTTTAATGTAGCCGTTTTCCAGCTCCAGCTGGCCTTCGAAGATAGCCGTGTTCGGGCTGTGGCCGATCGCCACAAACAGGCCAGCCACTTCCAGCGTTTCGACGTTATCGGTATTCTGGGTATCGCGGATACGCAGACCCGCCACGCCCATCTGATCGCCGGTCACTTCTTCCAGAGTACGGTTGGTGTGCAGCACAATGTTGCCGCTCGCCACTTTGTCCATCAGTCGTTTGATCAGGATCTTTTCCGCGCGGAAGGTGTCGCGACGGTGGATCAGGTGTACTTCAGAGGCGATGTTCGCCAGATACAGCGCTTCTTCCACAGCGGTGTTGCCGCCGCCGATAACCGCGACTTTCTGGTTGCGATAGAAGAAACCGTCGCAGGTTGCGCAGGCAGAGACGCCGCGGCCTTTAAAGGCTTCTTCAGACGGCAGGCCGAGATAGCGGGCAGAGGCGCCCGTGGCGACGATCAGCGCATCGCAGGTGTATTCACCGTTGTCGCCCGTCAAACGGAACGGACGGTTCTGTAGATCCACTTTATTAATGTGATCGAACAGAATTTCGGTTTCGAATTTAGTGGCATGCTCGTGCATGCGCTCCATCAGCAGCGGCCCGGTCAGGTCGTTCGGGTCGCCCGGCCAGTTTTCCACTTCCGTGGTGGTGGTCAGCTGACCGCCTTTTTCCATACCGGTAATCAGTACCGGCTGCAGGTTAGCGCGTGCAGCATAGACCGCTGCGGTATATCCCGCAGGTCCAGAACCAAGGATTAGCAGCTTACTGTGTTTGGTCGTGCCCATGAGATCCCCATTGTTGTTGGCAGGCAATGGGCTGGATTGTAGGGAATTTGTTGCCGTAAAAAAAGAGCGCCGCAGTTTTGCTTCCGATATATGCAATAGCCGCGCCCGATGGATCTGCCGCGTTCACATTACGTCTGCTACTGAAAAGCGCTCGTTTATAAGGCAGAAAAATGAGGATTAATACCCCTCCGTAATGAATATCCGGCATCTTGTACTAAAAATCGATGTTTTGCTTTGACAATCCCCTGCGCTTTTGCGAAAACATTCAAGGAAGAAAAAAAGACGCGTGTACGGGATGTCGCATAGACATGCACGTAAATGCCATTTTTACCGGGTCAGTGAAATCTACGCATGGTGTGGACAGACGCCATACGTGATGTCTGTGACTGCCTTCAGGCAACGGTCTTCTTACCGCAGAACCCGAATCCACATCGCGTCTAATACATAACCATGCGATGTGATAAATAACGGGTACAGGCTCTGAACAGTGATGTGCACAGGGTCCAGGCAGGAGTAGGGAAGGAATACAGAGAGACAATAATAATGGTAGATAGCAAGAAGCGCCCTGGCAAAGATCTCGACCGTATCGATCGTAACATTCTTAATGAATTGCAAAAGGATGGGCGTATTTCCAACGTCGAGCTTTCAAAACGTGTGGGACTTTCCCCGACGCCGTGCCTTGAGCGTGTGCGTCGACTGGAAAGACAGGGTTTTATTCAGGGCTATACGGCTCTGTTGAACCCGCATTATCTGGATGCCTCACTTCTGGTATTTGTTGAGATTACTCTGAATCGTGGTGCACCGGATGTGTTTGAGCAATTTAACGCCGCTGTACAAAAACTTGAAGAAATTCAAGAGTGTCATTTGGTTTCCGGTGATTTCGACTACCTGTTGAAAACCCGCGTGCCTGATATGTCCGCCTACCGTAAGCTGCTGGGGGAAACCCTGCTGCGTCTGCCAGGCGTGAACGACACCCGTACATATGTGGTGATGGAAGAGGTCAAACAGAGCAATCGTCTGGTTATTAAGACGCGCTAACACGGAACAGGTGCAAAATCAGTGTAGTTTGATTACACTCCTGTTAATCCATACAGCAACAGTGCCGGGGATACCCGGCGCTGTTGTCCGTTTTAGCAAACAGGCAGGACATGCCTGATACCTGGAGAGCCTTTCTTGAGCCAGGAATACACTGAAGACAAAGAAGTCACATTATCTAAGCTAAGCAGCGGACGTCGTCTCCTTGAGGCGTTACTGATCGTTATTGCCCTTTTTGCCGTCTGGCTGATGGCTGCCTTACTCAGTTTTAACCCCTCCGATCCCAGCTGGTCGCAAACCGCATGGCATGAGCCTATCCATAACTTAGGCGGCGTGCCCGGCGCCTGGCTTGCGGACACGCTATTCTTTATTTTCGGTGTGATGGCGTACACCATTCCCGTCATCATTATTGGCGGATGCTGGTTTGCCTGGCGTCATCGGCAGAATGACGACTACATCGACTACTTTGCCGTTTCGCTACGCCTGATAGGCGCGCTGGCGCTCATCCTCACCTCCTGTGGGCTGGCGGCGATTAACGCTGATGATATCTGGTACTTCGCCTCCGGTGGGGTGATTGGCAGCCTGTTAAGCTCCGCTCTGCAGCCGATGCTTCACAGCAGCGGCGGCACGCTGGCGCTGCTCTGTATCTGGGCGGCAGGGCTGACGCTGTTTACCGGCTGGTCCTGGGTGAGCATCGCTGAAAAAATTGGCAGCTTTATCCTGACCTTGCTGACATTTGCCAGCAACCGCACGCGTCGTGACGATACGTGGGTCGATGAAGACGAATACGAAGATGAGTATGAAGAAGACGATGCGCCCGCCGAGCGTCGCGAGTCTCGTCGCGCGCGTATCCTGCGAGGTGCCCTGGCGCGCCGCCAGCGCGTTGCCGAAAAATTTGCTAACCCGTTAGGCCGTAAAACGGATGCCGCGCTTTTCTCCGGCAAGCGCATGGATGAAGACGAGCAGATTGAGTATCGCGGTGCGGCCGTGGATCCTGATGACGTACTGTTCTCCGGCAATCGAGCTACCCCTGGCGAGTATGACGAGTACGATCCGCTGCTGAATGGCCATTCCGTTACTGAACCGGTAGCCGCTGCGGCCGCTGCAACAACGGCCGCGCAGGCCTATGCTGCGCCCGTTGAAGCCGTTATGCCGTCCTCGCCAGTTCCGGCACCGGAGTCCGTGATTCAGCAGCCACAGGTCGACTGGCAAACCGCGCCTGGCGTTCATACGCCGGAGCCAACCATTGCGCCAGAGCCTGAAAGCTATATCCCAGTCCAGCAGGAGCAGTGGCAACAACCTTATCAGCCGCATGAGCCTGTCAGCGAGCCGCAACAACCGTATCAGGCTTATGCACCTGAACACGTTGAGCCTGAACAGCCATACGTTGCGCCGCAGCCTGAGCCTGAAGTGGTTGAAGAAGCGAAGCCGTCTCGTCCGCCGCTGTACTATTTTGAAGAAGTGGAAGAGCGCCGTGCCCGCGAGCGCGAGCAGCTTGCCGCCTGGTATCAGCCCGTACCTGAGCCGGTGCAGGAGCCTGCTGCAAAAGCCCCTTCCGCGGCCGTTCCTCCTGTTGAGCCAGCGCCAGCCGTTGCTTCCGCAACTGAAACCCTGAAGCAGGCAACCGCCGCCGCATCCGCTCCGTTATTCAGCCCGGCGACTGACGGTACGCCGCGTCCTCAGGTGAAAGAGGGGATTGGTCCTCAACTGCCGCGCCCTAATCGCGTTCGCGTACCGACCCGCCGCGAGCTGGCGTCGTACGGCATCAAACTGCCTTCACAGCGTATGGCGGAAGTGAAAGCGCGTGAGAATGAATACGACGATGATGCTGACGAACAGCATCAGGACGAGCTGGCGCGTCAGTTCGCCGCCCAGCAGAATCAGCGCTATGGCGACGAGTATCAACACGATGTTCACCCCCGTCAGGATGAGGATGATGCTGCCGAAGCGGAATTAGCGCGTCAGTTCGCGGCAACGCAGCAGCAGCGTTATTCCGGCGAGCAGCCGTCGGGGGCAAACCCGTTCTCGCTGTCGGATTTTGAATTTTCACCGATGAAAGATCTGGTGGATGACGGGCCGAGCGAACCGCTGTTCACGCCGGGCGTGATGCCAGACGTTGAACCGGTGCGTCAGACGCCGCAGCCACAGGCTCATGTTCAGCCGCAGCAGCCGGCGCCGCAGGCTCATGTTCAGCCGCAGCAGCCGGCCCAACCGCCGCAGTTCCAGCAGCCAGCCCCACAGCCGCAGGAGAGCCTGATTCACCCGCTGCTGATGCGTAATGGTGACAGCCGTCCGCTGCAGCGCCCAAGCACGCCGCTGCCGTCTCTGGATCTGTTAACGCCGCCGCCGGCAGAAGTCGAGCCGGTGGATACCTTTGCCCTTGAGCAGATGGCCCGCCTCGTTGAAGCGCGTCTGGCTGATTTCCGCATCAAGGCTGATGTAGTGAACTATTCGCCAGGCCCGGTAATCACCCGTTTCGAACTGAACCTGGCGCCGGGCGTAAAAGCAGCGCGTATTTCAAACCTGTCCCGTGACCTGGCGCGTTCCCTGTCGACAGTGGCGGTGCGCGTGGTGGAGGTCATTCCAGGCAAGCCTTACGTTGGCCTTGAGCTGCCAAACAAGAAACGCCAGACCGTTTATCTGCGTGAGGTTCTGGATAACACCAAATTCCGCGATAACCCGTCTCCGCTGACTGTGGTGCTGGGTAAAGATATTGCTGGCGATCCGGTCGTTGCCGATCTCGCGAAGATGCCACACCTGCTGGTTGCGGGTACTACCGGCTCCGGTAAATCGGTCGGCGTGAACGCCATGATCCTCAGTATGCTCTACAAGGCGCAGCCTGAAGATGTGCGTTTCATCATGATCGACCCGAAAATGCTCGAGCTGTCCGTCTACGAAGGCATTCCGCACCTGTTAACGGAAGTGGTAACCGACATGAAGGATGCCGCCAACGCATTGCGCTGGAGCGTCAATGAAATGGAGCGTCGCTACAAGCTGATGTCGGCGCTGGGCGTGCGTAACCTGGCCGGCTATAACGAGAAGATCGCCGAGGCGGCACGCATGGGCCGTCCGATTCCGGACCCATACTGGAAGCCGGGTGACAGCATGGATGCCCAGCATCCGGTGCTGGAAAAACTGCCTTACATCGTAGTGCTGGTGGATGAATTTGCCGACCTGATGATGACCGTCGGTAAGAAAGTGGAAGAACTCATCGCGCGCCTGGCACAGAAAGCGCGTGCGGCGGGTATTCACCTGGTGCTGGCAACGCAGCGTCCGTCCGTGGACGTTATCACGGGTCTTATTAAGGCAAACATCCCAACCCGTATCGCGTTTACCGTGTCGAGCAAAATCGACTCGCGTACTATCCTTGACCAGGGCGGTGCTGAATCGCTGCTGGGGATGGGTGATATGCTCTATTCTGGCCCGAACTCCACCTCTCCGGTGCGTGTTCACGGCGCGTTTGTTCGCGATCAGGAAGTTCACGCCGTGGTGCAGGACTGGAAAGCGCGCGGACGTCCGCAGTACGTGGACGGCATTACCTCCGACAGCGAAAGCGAAGGCGGCGGCGGTGGCTTTGACGGCGGTGAAGAGCTGGATCCGTTATTTGACCAGGCGGTTAACTTCGTCACCGAAAAGCGTAAAGCCTCTATCTCTGGCGTACAGCGTCAGTTCCGTATCGGCTACAACCGCGCGGCGCGTATCATTGAGCAAATGGAAGCTCAGGGCATCGTCAGCGAGCAGGGACACAACGGCAACCGTGAGGTGCTGGCGCCGCCGCCGTTTGAATAACCTTCAGCGATTGCAAAGAAGGGTAAATCAGCAAAAATTAAGCATATTCTTCTGTCGCCTGCCTTCGGGCAGGTCCAGAATGGAAACGGAAACCCCATATCGGGAAGACGTATTTTAAGGAATAACAATGAAAAAAATCGCCATCGCCTGTGCATTACTCTCCAGTTTTGTTGCCAGCAGCGTCTGGGCTGATGCGGCCAGCGACCTTAAAAGCCGACTGGACAAAGTGAGCAGCTTCCACGCCAGCTTCACGCAAAAAGTGACTGACGGCAGCGGCAACGCGGTGCAGGAAGGTCAGGGGGATTTGTGGGTGAAACGCCCGAACCTGTTCAACTGGCACATGACCCAGCCGGACGAGAGCGTTCTGGTCTCTGACGGTAAAACCCTGTGGTTCTACAACCCGTTTGTTGAGCAAGCCACCGCTACCTGGCTGAAAGATGCCACCAGCAACACCCCGTTTATGCTGATCGCCCGTAACCAGACCAGCGACTGGCAGCAGTACAACATCAAACAAAACGGTGATGAGTTTGTCCTGACGCCTAAAGGCAGTAACGGCAACCTGAAGCAGTTCACCATCAACGTGAGCAGCAACGGTACCATCAATCAGTTCGGTGCGGTTGAGCAGGACGATCAGCGCAGTAACTATCAGCTTAAGTCTCAGCAAAACGGCGCTGTAGACGCATCGAAATTCACCTTTACCCCGCCGCAGGGCGTAACGGTGGACGACCAACGCAATAAGTAAGAGGCATGAGTGAGCAATCTGTCGCTCGATTTTTCAGATAATGCGTTTCAACCTCTGGCCGCCCGTATGCGGCCAGAAAATTTAGCGCAGTACATCGGCCAGCAACATCTGCTGGCTGCGGGGAAACCCTTGCCGCGCGCTATTGAAGCGGGGCATCTGCACTCCATGATCCTCTGGGGCCCTCCCGGAACCGGTAAAACCACTCTCGCTGAAGTTATCGCCCGTTATGCCAGTGCGGATGTCGAACGCATTTCGGCCGTCACGTCGGGCGTGAAAGAGATCCGCGAGGCGATCGAGCGGGCGCGACAAAACCGCAATGCCGGACGTCGCACCATTCTGTTTGTCGACGAAGTTCACCGCTTCAACAAGAGCCAGCAGGATGCCTTCCTGCCGCACATTGAAGACGGCACGATTTTCTTCATCGGCGCGACTACCGAAAACCCGTCGTTTGAGCTGAACTCCGCGCTGCTTTCCCGTGCTCGTGTTTATCTGCTTAAGTCGCTGACAACGGAAGATATCGAAAAGGTTCTGACGCAGGCGATGGAGGACAAGGCCCGCGGCTACGGTGGGCAGGATATCGTTCTTCCGGATGAAACGCGCCGTGCAATTGCAGAACTGGTGAACGGCGATGCCCGTCGGGCGCTGAACACGCTGGAAATGATGGCCGATATGGCCGAAGTGGACGATGCAGGCAAGCGCGTTTTGAAGCCTGAACTGCTCACCGAAATTGCCGGTGAGCGCAGCGCGCGGTTCGACAATAAAGGCGACCGTTTTTACGATCTGATCTCTGCGCTGCATAAATCCGTGCGCGGCAGCGCCCCGGATGCGGCGCTCTACTGGTACGCGCGTATTATCACCGCCGGTGGCGATCCGTTATACGTCGCGCGTCGCTGCCTGGCGATTGCGTCGGAGGATGTCGGCAATGCCGATCCGCGCGCCATGCAGGTCGCCATCTCCGCCTGGGACTGCTTTACCCGAGTCGGGCCTGCGGAAGGCGAACGCGCCATTGCCCAGGCTATTGTTTATCTGGCCTGCGCGCCGAAAAGTAACGCGGTATACACTGCCTTCAAAGCGGCGATGTCGGATGCACGCGAGCGTCCGGATTATGATGTACCGGTTCATTTGCGCAATGCACCGACAAAACTGATGAAAGAGATGGGCTACGGGCAGGAGTATCGCTACGCCCATGATGAGCCAAATGCCTACGCCGCCGGAGAGGAATATTTCCCGCAGGAGATGGCACAAACCCGCTATTACCAACCTACAAACAGAGGTCTTGAAGGCAAGATTGGCGAAAAGCTCGCCTGGCTGGCCGGACAGGATCAAAATAGCCCTATAAAACGCTACCGTTAGCTCAGTCGTTGCGGTAATGTTGGCATAGTATCCCTGTGGCCGCAGGCTGTGGCCACTTTTTCCTATTTTAATTCGATAAGCACAGGATAAGCATGCTCGATCCCAATCTGCTGCGTAATGAGCCAGACGCAGTCGCTGAAAAACTGGCACGCCGGGGCTTTAAGCTGGATGTAGATAAGCTGCGCGCTCTTGAAGAGCGTCGTAAAGTTCTGCAGGTACAAACTGAAAATCTGCAGGCAGAGCGTAATTCTCGATCGAAATCCATCGGCCAGGCGAAAGCGCGCGGGGAAGATATTGAGCCATTACGCCTGGAAGTGAACAAGCTGGGTGAAGAGCTGGATCAGGCGAAAGCGGAACTGGACGTTCTTCAGGCCGAAATTCGTGATATCGCGCTGGCGATCCCGAACATTCCTGACGACAGCGTGCCTGTCGGCAAAGACGAGAACGACAACGTTGAGGTGAAACGCTGGGGTACGCCTCGCGAGTTCGACTTCGAGGTTCGCGATCACGTGACCCTGGGCGAAATGCACGCGGGCCTGGACTTTGCGGCTGCGGTTAAGCTGACCGGGTCTCGTTTCGTGGTGATGAAAGGTCAGATCGCTCACCTGCACCGCGCGCTGGCGCAGTTCATGCTGGATCTGCACACCGAACAGCACGGCTATAGCGAAACCTACGTTCCGTATCTGGTTAACCACGATACGCTGTACGGTACGGGCCAGCTGCCGAAATTTGCCGGCGATCTGTTCCATACCCGTCCGCTGGACGAGGAAGCAGACAGCAGCAACTACGCGCTGATCCCAACGGCGGAAGTGCCGCTGACTAACCTCGTGCGTGATGAAATCATTGACGAAGACGATCTGCCAATCAAGCTGACCGCGCACTCTCCGTGCTTCCGTTCTGAAGCGGGTTCTTACGGCCGTGATACCCGCGGTCTGATCCGCATGCACCAGTTCGATAAAGTTGAAATGGTGCAGATCGTTCGTCCGGAAACGTCCATGGACGCGCTGGAAGAGATGACCGGCCACGCGGAAAAAGTGCTGGAGCTGCTGGGCCTGCCGTACCGCCGTATGGCGCTGTGCACGGGTGATATGGGCTTCGGTGCCTGCAAAACCTTCGACCTGGAAGTCTGGGTGCCTGCGCAGAACACCTACCGTGAAATCTCCTCCTGCTCTAACGTCTGGGATTTCCAGGCGCGCCGCATGCAGGCTCGTTGCCGCAGCAAATCCGACAAGAAAACCCGTCTGGTGCATACCCTGAACGGCTCCGGTCTGGCTGTAGGGCGTACGCTGGTTGCGGTGATGGAAAACTACCAGCAGGCAGACGGCCGAATTGAGATCCCTGAAGTGCTGCGCCCTTATATGAAAGGCCAGCAGTACATCGGTTAATAACCTGCTTTAAAACAAAAAAGCGCCTCAGGGCGCTTTTTTTATGCCTGTGATTTGATACGACGCAATACCCCCTCCCTCTAAAGTAGTAATACTCCTTTGAATGAAAGTCAGCATAAAAAACTGAAAACGAAAAGATTCGTTATAAATAAATCTATATAGCGGTTTCCGCCGCCTCTCTTTTCTTTGTGAGCAACCAAAGTGAGTCTTTATGAAAATCAAAGCGCCTGAAGCGTTAATGGCTGCCGAGGTCACTCGCCGTGGGTTGATGAAAACCACGGCAATCGGTGGCCTGGCCGTAGCCAGCAGCGCCTTTACGCTCCCTTTTACCCGACTGGCGTCGGCGGCGGAGGCTATGTCTCCAGCCTCTGCCCCGGAAAAAGTGGTGTGGAGTGCCTGTACCGTCAACTGCGGTAGCCGCTGTCCGCTGCGCATGCATGTTGTGGACGGTGAAATCAAATATGTCGAAACCGACAATACCGGTGACGATAGCTACGAAGGGTTACACCAGGTGCGGGCATGTCTGCGTGGCCGCTCAATGCGCCGACGTGTTTATAATCCGGATCGTCTGAAATATCCGATGAAGCGCGTCGGCAAGCGTGGGGAAGGAAAGTTCGAGCGCATCAGCTGGGACGAAGCCTACGATATCATCGCGACGAACATGCAGCGCCTGATCAAAGAGTACGGCAACGAGTCCATCTACCTGAACTACGGCACCGGGACGCTTGGCGGTACCATGACCCGCTCCTGGCCGCCGGGTAAAACGCTGGTGGCGCGCCTGATGAACTGCTGTGGCGGCTACCTCAACCACTATGGTGACTACTCTTCTGCGCAAATCGCTGCGGGCCTGAACTACACCTATGGCGGCTGGGCAGACGGTAACAGTCCGTCCGATATCGAAAACAGCAAGCTGGTGGTGCTGTTCGGTAACAACCCGGGTGAAACCCGCATGAGCGGCGGTGGGGTAACGTATTACCTGGAGCAGGCCCGGGCTAAATCCAATGCCCGCATGATCATCATCGATCCGCGTTATACCGATACCGGGGCAGGGCGAGAAGATGAGTGGATCCCAATCCGTCCGGGGACCGATGCGGCGCTGGTAAACGCGCTGGCGTATGTGATGATCACTGAAAACCTGGTCGATCAGCCCTTCCTGGATAAATACTGCGTCGGTTACGACGAGAAAACCCTCCCGGCCAGCGCGCCGGCTAACGGGCATTACAAAGCCTATATTCTCGGTCAGGGCAGCGACGGCGTAGCGAAAACGCCGGAGTGGGCATCCACCATCACCGGTATTCCCGTCGAACGTATCGTTCAGCTGGGGCGTGAAATTGGATCGGCAAAACCGGCCTATATCAGCCAGGGCTGGGGGCCACAGCGTCACGCGAATGGCGAAATCGCCACCCGCGCCATCTCCATGCTGTCAATTCTGACCGGCAACGTGGGTATTCACGGCGGTAACTCCGGCGCGCGTGAAGGCTCCTATTCTCTGCCGTTTGAACGCATGCCGACGCTGGATAACCCGGTTGAGACCAGCATCTCGATGTTTATGTGGACCGACGCGATCGAGCGCGGCCCTGAAATGACCGCGCTGCGCGACGGCGTGCGGGGCAAAGACAAGCTGGACGTGCCGATCAAGATGATCTGGAACTATGCCGGTAACTGTCTGATCAACCAGCACTCTGACATTAACCGCACCCATGACATCCTTCAGGACGACAAGAAGTGCGAAATGATTGTGGTGATTGACTGCCACATGACCTCGTCAGCGAAGTATGCCGATATTCTGCTGCCGGACTGCACCGCGTCTGAGCAGATGGACTTCGCGCTGGACGCCTCCTGCGGCAATATGTCCTACGTGATTTTCACTGACCAGGCCATCAAGCCGCGCTTCGAGTGCAAAACCATCTATGAGATGACCTCCGAACTGGCGAAACGTCTTGGCGTTGAACAGCAGTTCACCGAGGGGCGCACTCAGGAAGGGTGGATGCGCCATCTGCACGAGCTTTCCCGCAAAGCCATTCCTGACCTGCCGGACTTCGATACCTTCCGCAAGCAGGGCATGTACAAGCAGCGCGATCCGCAAGGGCATCATGTGGCGTATAAAGCCTTCCGCGACGATCCGCAGGCGAATCCGCTGACCACGCCGTCGGGCAAAATCGAAATCTACTCCGAAGCGCTGGCAAACATTGCCGCGTCCTGGGAATTGCCGGAAGGGGACGTTATCGATCCGCTGCCGATCTACACCCCCGGATTTGAAAACTACAACGATCCGCTGACGGAGAAATTCCCGCTACAGCTGACCGGTTTCCATTATAAGGCTCGCGTGCACTCCACCTACGGCAACGTTGACGTGCTGAAAGCCGCATGCCGGCAGGAAATGTGGATCAACCCGATGGATGCGAAAGCGCGCGGCATCAGTAATGGCGATCGCGTTCGCATCTTCAACGGGCGTGGAGAGGTGCATATCGAAGCGAAAGTGACTCCGCGCATGATGCCTGGCGTGGTCGCGCTGGGGGAAGGGGCCTGGTATAACCCGGATGCAAACCGTATTGACCAGGCGGGCTGCATCAACGTTCTGACCACGCAGCGCCCGTCGCCGCTGGCGAAGGGCAACCCGTCCCACACAAACCTCGTTCAGGTTGAAAAGGCGTAAGGAGTAACCGATGACAACCCAGTATGGATTTTTTATTGATTCCAGCCGGTGCACCGGGTGCAAAACCTGCGAGCTGGCCTGCAAGGACTACAAAGACTTAACCCCGGACGTCAGCTTCCGCCGTATTTACGAATACGCGGGCGGCGACTGGCAGGAGGATAACGGCGTCTGGCATCAGAACGTCTTTGCCTACTATCTGTCGATTGCCTGCAACCACTGCGAGGATCCGGCCTGCACCAAGGTCTGCCCGAGCGGGGCGATGCACAAGCGCGACGACGGTTTTGTGGTGGTGGACGAGGATGTCTGCATCGGCTGCCGCTACTGCCACATGGCCTGCCCGTACGGCGCGCCGCAGTACAATGCCGCCAAAGGCCACATGACCAAGTGCGACGGCTGCCACAGCCGCGTGGCGGACGGCAAAAAGCCGATCTGCGTCGAGTCCTGCCCGCTGCGCGCGCTGGACTTCGGCCCGATTGAGGAGCTGCGCAAGAAGCACGGCCAGCTTGCCGCCGTTGCGCCGCTGCCGTCCGCGCACTTTACGAAGCCGAGCATTGTGATCAAACCTAACGCCAACAGCCGTCCGACGGGTGACACCACCGGCTACCTGGCAAACCCGAAGGAGGTGTGAGATGGGAAGTGGATGGCATGAATGGCCGCTGATGATCTTCACGGTGTTTGGGCAGTGCGTGGTCGGTGGTTTTATCGTACTCGCGCTGGCGCTAATGAAAGGTAATCTCAGTGCAGAACAGCAGCAGCGTCTGGTATTGAGTATGTTTGGGCTATGGGTTTTGATGGGCATTGGGTTTATCGCCTCCACGCTGCACCTGGGCTCGCCGATGCGTGCGTTCAACTCCCTGAATCGAGTTGGTGCCTCTTCGCTGAGTAACGAGATTGCCAGTGGCGCAATCTTCTTTGCCGTGGGCGGGCTGGGCTGGCTGCTGGCGGCGCTGAAAAAACTGCCGTCAGGGTTACGCGCGCTGTGGCTCATCGTCACCATGGTTCTGGGCGTGGTATTCGTATGGATGATGGTTCGGGTGTACAACACCATTGATACCGTTCCTACCTGGTACAGCGTCTGGACGCCGATGAGCTTCTTCCTGACGATGTTTATCGGCGGTCCTCTGCTGGGCTATCTGCTGCTGCGCGTCGCTGGGGTGGACGGCTGGGGAATGCGTCTGCTGCCAGCGGTCTCGCTGCTGGCGCTGGTCATCAGTGCTGTTGTGGCGCTGATGCAGGGGGCTGAGCTGGCCACCATCCACAGCTCTATCCAGCAGGCCTCTGCGCTGGTGCCGGACTACGGTGCGCTGATGGCCTGGCGCGTGGTGTTGCTGGCGGCTGCACTGGTGTGCTGGATTGCACCTCAGCTCAAAGGTTACCAGCCTGCGCTGCCGTTGCTTTCACTGGCCTTTGTGCTGGTGCTGGCCGGGGAGCTGATTGGTCGCGGCGTGTTTTATGGTCTGCATATGACCGTCGGTATGGCTATCGCCAGCTAATTTCATTTTTTGTTATAAAAAGCCGGGACATAGCGCCCGGCTTTTCTTTTTTCATTCATGAAATTTTTCGACTGACGTTTCGTATTAAAAATTCCCTGAAATAAATAAAAACAAATAGATAATTAATATCTGTAGCAGGCTTTGCATTAGCAGGATGAGTTTTTTAAATCGACATGGCGCATATCGTGCGTGACGCCTGAATCGGTGGATTGACTTTGTTTTTGCCGGTGGCATGATGCGCACGAAATCTGAACTTCCTCACGGTTTTTAATCCATGACCACCTATACCCGCCCGGTGCTTTTGCTGCTCTGTGGCTTGCTTTTGCTGACCCTGGCGATCGCGGTGTTAAACACACTCGTCCCGCTATGGCTCGCCCATGAAAACTTACCGACCTGGCAGGTGGGTATGGTTAGCTCGTCCTTTTTTACCGGAAACCTGCTGGGTACCTTATTAACGGGCAGCCTTATTAAGCGTTTTGGTTTTAACCGCAGCTATTATCTGGCCTCGCTGATTTTTGCCGCCGGATGCGTCGGTTTAGGCCTGATGGTCGGCTTCTGGAGCTGGATGGTCTGGCGCTTTATTGCGGGCGTCGGCTGCGCGATGATCTGGGTAGTGGTCGAAAGCGCCCTGATGTGCAGCGGTACTTCCCGTAACCGTGGGCGCCTGCTGGCCGCCTATATGATGGTTTATTACGTGGGTACCGTCATCGGCCAGCTAATGGTCAGTAAATTCCCAACCGACCTGATGAGCGTTCTGCCGTGGGTGACGGGGATGGTGCTGGCCGCGATCCTGCCGCTGCTCTTCACCCGTATCGTGAACCAGAACAGCGAGCATCAGGAAGCTACCCACGTCTGGCCAATGCTGAGGCTTCGCCAGGCACGTTTAGGCGTGAACGGCTGCATTATCTCCGGGATCGTGCTGGGCTCACTCTATGGCCTGATGCCGCTCTATCTTAACCATCAGGGCGTTAGCGATTCCGGGATTGGCTTCTGGATGGCGGTGATGGTCAGCGCAGGGATCGTCGGTCAATGGCCGATCGGTCGACTGGCCGATCGCTTTGGTCGCCTGCTGGTGCTGCGCGTTCAGGTTTTTGTGGTGATCATGGGATGTCTCGCCATGCTCAGCAACGCCGCGATGGCGCCTGCGCTGTTCATTCTGGGTGCTGCGGGCTTTACGCTCTATCCGGTTGCGATGGCCTGGGCCTGTGAAAAAGTTGAGCATCATCAGCTGGTGGCGATGAACCAGGCATTATTACTGAGCTACACCATCGGCAGTTTGCTCGGTCCGACCTTTACCGCCATGCTCATGCAAAATTATTCCGATAACCTGCTCTTTATCATGATTGCCAGCGTATCGTTTATCTATCTGTTAATGCTGCTGCGTAAAGTCGGCGAACATCCAACGCCTGTGGCACACGCCTGATTAATTAAAAGCCTGTCGATGACGGGCTTTTTTGTCCCTGTCACATATAAGACTTTTACTTATTGTGAGTTTTACGCGCCTGGCGATAATTCAGATAAGTTCTCCCACTAAAAGGCAGCAATCATGTCTACTCGTCGTTTTTCCACTACCGCGCTTGCCGTAGTGTTGTCTTTAACGTTTGCAACGGCTCCGGTCATGGCCAATCCTGGAAACGGGAATGGCGGTGGGCACGGAAACGGTGGCGGGCAGGGTAATAGCGGCAATCATGGTAACGGCAACGCTGGTAACCATGGTAATAAGCAAAATAAAGGTCAGGATAACCCAGGAAAATCGGACAAGAGCTTTAAAAACAGCAAAGATGTCGGTAATGATGTCGACGCTCGCGTTAGCTTCGATCGTGCCCGCCATCTGGCACTGAATTACGGCTTAACGGGCTATGATTCTCTGCCACCGGGGATCGCGAAAAACCTGGCGCGCGGAAAGCCGCTGCCTCCGGGCATAGCGAAGAAAGCCGTGCCGGCCTCAATGCTGAGCCAGCTTCCGTCCTACCCGGGATATGAGTGGCGCGTGGTGGGAGATGACCTGGTGTTAATTGCCCTGAGTACAGCAATTGTGACTGCCGTTATTAACGGCGTCTTTGAATAGAATATTAAAAGGCCCGGTGAGAACCGGGCCTTTTATTTAATACATAACCTTGTGGCCGTACTGCTCAAGAATACCTTTGACGCGTTCCATCGTCTCTTTTTTCGGCGGCTTCACGCCATCCAGCTTGTACTCTTCGCCCATCGCCACCCATTTATGTTTACCCAGCTCGTGATAGGGCAGGAGTTCAATTTTCTCTACGTTGCCCATATCGCGGGTAAATTCGCCCAGACGATGCGCGGAATCGTCATCATCTGACCAGCCCGGCACCACCACGTAGCGGATCCAGGTTTTGACGCCTTTGTTGGCAATGTATTTGGCAAACTCCAGCGTGCGGTGGTTCGAAACGCCAACCAGATTCTGGTGGATTTCGTCGTTCATTTGTTTGAGATCGAGCATCACCAGATCGGTGACTTCAAGCAGCTCGTCGATAACCGGATCGTAGCGGCGCACGAAGCCGTTGGTGTCGAGACAGGTATGAATGCCCTCTTTGTGGCAGGCGCGGAACCAGTCGCGCACAAACTCAGCCTGAAGAATGGCTTCACCGCCGGATGCCGTCACACCACCGCCGGACGCGTTCATAAAGTGGCGATAGGTCACCACCTCTTTCATCAGATCTTCCACGGTGACTTCTTTGCCGCCATGGGTATCCCAGGTATCACGGTTATGGCAGTACAGGCAGCGCATCAGGCAGCCCTGGAAAAATGTAATAAAGCGGATCCCCGGGCCATCGACAGTGCCACAGGATTCAAAGGAGTGAATGCGACCAATAATTGACATTGCGGTGATATCTCCGAATTTGGCCCATCCAGGGGCCTGTGTAGGTGCACAGCTCAAAGGCTATGTCGAGTCTGTTTTGGCTGTTATCCATTCAGTATAGATAGCGGCCAAAAGAGACTGGGGTGGGGAAGAAAAAGGCCCCACTGACGTGGAGCCTTTATTGTACGCTTTTTAACGCGTGATTTCAGTCAATTCCAGTTACATGGACTGAGTGAAAGTACGGGTAATAACGTCCTGCTGCTGTTCTTTAGTCAGGGAGTTAAAACGTACTGCGTAGCCAGATACGCGGATGGTCAGCTGAGGATATTTCTCAGGATGTTCCATTGCGTCGAGCAGCATTTCACGGTTCATTACGTTCACGTTCAGGTGCTGACCACCTTCGATGGACGCTTCGTGGTGGAAGTAACCATCCATCAGACCCGCGAGGTTAGTTTTACGTACTTCGTCATCTTTACCCAGCGCGTTTGGCACGATAGAGAAGGTGTAGGAGATACCATCCTTCGCGTAAGCAAACGGCAGTTTAGCCACGGAGGTCAGAGAGGCAACAGCACCTTTCTGGTCACGACCATGCATTGGGTTAGCACCTGGGCCAAATGGCGCGCCAGCACGACGACCGTCTGGGGTGTTACCGGTTTTCTTACCATACACAACGTTAGAGGTGATGGTCAGTACAGACTGAGTCGGGATAGCGTTACGGTAGGTAGTGAGTTTCTGAATTTTCTTCATGAAACGTTCTACCAGGTCAACCGCCATGTCATCAACGCGAGCGTCGTTGTTACCAAACTGCGGATATTCGCCTTCGATTTCGAAGTCGATAGCCAGACCATCTTCATCACGAATTGGTTTAACTTTCGCATATTTGATTGCGGACAGGGAGTCAGCCGCAACGGACAGACCTGCGATACCGCATGCCATGGTGCGAACAACGTCACGGTCGTGCAGCGCCATCAGAGAAGCTTCGTAGCTGTACTTGTCGTGCATGTAGTGGATAACGTTCAGCGCAGTCACGTACTGCTTAGCCAGCCAGTCCATGAAGTGGTCCATGCGATCCATAACTTCGTCATAGTTCAGCACGTCGCCTTTGATTGGTTCAGACTTAGGACCAACCTGCATTTTCAGTTTTTCATCAACGCCGCCGTTGATTGCGTACAGCATGGTTTTCGCCAGGTTTGCACGCGCACCGAAGAACTGCATTTGTTTACCAACAACCATTGGGCTTACGCAGCAAGCGATAGCGTAGTCATCGTTGTTGAAGTCAGGACGCATCAGGTCATCGTTCTCGTACTGCAGAGAAGAGGTGTCGATGGACACTTTAGCGGCGAATTTCTTGAAGTTCAGAGGCAGTTTTTCAGACCACAGAACGGTGATGTTCGGCTCCGGAGAAGGACCCATGGTGTACAGGGTGTTCAGGAAGCGGAAGCTGTTTTTGGTTACCAGAGTACGGCCATCTACGCCCATACCACCGATAGATTCTGTTGCCCAGATTGGGTCACCAGAGAACAGCTCATCATATTCTGGGGTACGCAGGAAGCGAACCATACGCAGTTTCATGACCAGGTGGTCAATCATTTCCTGAGCGTCTTGCTCGGTGATTTTACCTGCTTTCAGGTCACGTTCGATGTACGCATCCAGGAAGGTGGATACGCGGCCGAAGGACATCGCTGCACCGTTCTGAGACTTAACCGCGGCCAGGTAGCCGAAGTAGGTCCACTGGATAGCTTCCTGAGCGTTGGTAGCCGGACCGGAGATATCGCAGCCGTATTTAGCCGCCATCTCTTTGATCTGACCCAGCGCGCGGTGCTGTTCAGCAATCTCTTCACGCAGACGGATAGTCGCTTCCAGGTTTACGCCGTTTTCCAGATCGGACTGCAGGGAGACGAACTGCGCGTATTTGTCTTTCATCAGGAAGTCGATACCGTACAGCGCAACGCGACGGTAGTCACCGATGATACGGCCACGGCCATATGCATCTGGCAGACCAGTCAGAACGCCAGATTTACGGCAGTTCAGAATGTCTTTGGTGTAAACATCGAATACACCCTGGTTGTGGGTTTTACGGTATTCGGTGAAGATTTTTTTCAGCATTGGGTCCAGCTCGCGGTTATACGCTTTGCAGGAACCTTCAACCATTTTGATACCACCGAACGGGATGATTGCGCGTTTCAGTGGTGCTTCAGTTTGCAGACCAACGATTTTCTCAAGGGCTTTGTTGATGTAGCCAGCATCGTGAGAAGTGATGGTGGAAGCAACGGAGGTGTCAAAATCAACTGGCGCGTGAGTGCGGTTTTCCAGTTTAACGCCTTCCATTACGCTGTCCCACAGCTTGGTGGTTGCGTCAGTTGCACCAGCCAGGAAGGATTCGTCACCTTCATACGGGGTATAGTTTTTCTGAATGAAGTCACGGACGTTTACTTCATTCTGCCAGTCACCTTTTGTAAAACCTTCCCAGGCTGTGGCTAACTTTTCATTAAGCTCGGACATGTAACACCTACCTTCTTAAGTGGATTTTTTATTTACTGCCTGAGACAACCATCAATGATGGTCGCCGCCACGCAGGTAAATGACCCAGTATGTCAACCCAACTAACAGACCCCCACCGATAATGTTCCCGATAGTGACGGGGATCAGGTTATCGGTAATGAAATTCATAATAGTCAGGTGAGAGAAACTTTCCGGGGTTGAACCAACAGCAGTCCAGAACTCCGGGCTTGCAAAGTTGCGGATAACAATCCCCATCGGGATCATGAACATATTCGCAATACTGTGCTCAAAGCCGCTGGCAACAAACATCGCAACCGGCAGAACCATAATCATGGCTTTATCCATCAGGCTACGACCAGAGTAGCTCATCCACACCGCCAGGCAGACCATAAGGTTAGCAAGGATGCCGAGAGCAACGGCTTCGATAAATGTATGGTGCATTTTGTGGTCAGCGGTTTGCAGGACGTTAAGCCCCCAGCCGCCGTTGGCGGTCATGTACTCGCCAGAAAGCCACATCAACAAAACAAAGAGCAGACAGCCAATCAGGTTACCAACGTAGACGTTAAGCCAGTTGCGCGCCAGTTGACCCCAGGTGATCCTTCCGCTGGCTTTCGCCACAACAATCAACACCGTTGAGGTGAAGAGATCGGCGCCGCAGATGACGCAAAGAATCAAACCCAGCGAGAAGCAGATGCCGCCAATCAGTTTGGCTATGCCGTAAGGCATCGCGGCAGTACCGGTGGTAGCGGTGATATAGAAGACGAAAGCGATAGAGATGAACACACCAGCCGTGATCGCCAGATAGAACGTCTTCATCGGATGTTTCGTTGCTTTATAGACACCCGCTTCTTCGGCAACTTTCGCCATCGCAGCGGGGAGTAATAGATCAAAAGGGTTGTCAGCTTTCACACTAACTCTCTCTTTATTAAGTCGGCGACGAGATACTAACAAAGCATTATAGAAGAGAAATTGATATAGATCATATCTCGCCTGGCTTATAGGCCCGCAGTGTGTATGGTTTTACAGCAAAAGCGGAGTAAGTATTTGATTATCCGTATAAAAATAAATTTTAAAAGTTATGAAAAGAGTTGAATTTTTTCAGTCCACCTCCCTTAAAACAGTTAATTAAAATGGAGTATTTGCCATAATAAGTAACAGTAAAACGCAGGTAAGTATTATTATATTTACCCGTGGTTAACTTAATTATTACAATCAAACGTCATTGCGTGAAAAAATAAAAAAAGGGGCAATGAAATTGCCCCGTAATATAGCTCAGGCGAGTGAATACGCCTACTGCCATTAATGTTATATGCGCTTATTTTGACCAGTAAGCGGCTTTTGCCTTCTGTAATTTCTCATAGGCGTTGAGCAGAGACTGATGTGCCGGGAAGGCTTTCAGATCGCTGTCTACCGCCTGCAGGCCATAGAATGGCGCTTCACCGCTCAGCGCCGCGCTGGCGGCCTCAACGGCGTCTGCACCGTACATACGCACAAACGCATTCAGGTACTGCAGTGGTTCACGGCCGTCTTCCTGAGACAGCAGAAGCAACGTTTGCAGGCAACGGTAATAGTTAGTGCGCTCGGCAGAGAAGACCGACTGGTTAAATTCCATCGTCCATTCTGTCCAGGCCAGGGCCTGATCCAGATCGCCGCCCGCCAGCGCCAGCATCGCCTTCAGTTCGCCGATGCGCAGCGTGTACCAGCCGTTATCCTTACCGGTTGCCAGACCCAGCAGCTCGCGCACGCGGGTGAAATCATCGTGGCCTTCTTCGTCCAGTTGGGCGATCAGGTTCAGATAATCCTCTTTATCCCACTCGCTGCCCGGCAGGGCCAGCAGGGTTTCGCGCAGGTGCGCACCCATGCTGTTGTTTGCCAGCCACAGATCTTCTGCCGGATAGATGTCGGACATGCCCGGCACGATAATACGGCACGCGTAAACGCCCAGGTGTTCATAGTCGGCAATGTAGACTTCGCGATCTTCGGCGTTGAAGATTGCCATCAGCGTGGCGAACTCTTCTTCCGTGGTACCGGCAAAGCTCCAGTCCACGAACGGATAGTCTGCATCCTGCTTGAACATATCCCAGGAGATCAAACCGCTGGAGTCGATGAAGTGGGTTTCGAGGTTGGTGTGCTCGGCCACTTCTTCGTCATCAAAGGTTGGCGGTGTAAACACGTCGAGATCCTTCAGGCTACGACCCTGCAGCAGTTCGGTGACGGTACGCTCCAGCGCCACGCCAAAGTCCGGATGCGCGCCGAAGGAGGCAAAGCAGGTGCCGTTTGCCGGGTTGAACAGCACGACGCAGATAACCGGATATTTGCCGCCCAGTGAACCGTCATAGGCAAAGATAGGGAAACCTTCCGCTTCCAGTTTAGCGATGGATTCCACCACGCCCGGGTAGCGCGCAAGCACGTCAGCCGGGATCTCCGGCAGGCTGATGGACTCAGCAATAATGCGATTTTTGATGTGACGTTCGAAGACTTCAGATAATCCCTGCACGCGCGCTTCGTTGCGGGTGTTACCGGCGGACATGCCGTTCGACACATACAGGTTGCCGACGATGTTCATCGGAATATAAACGGTCTGCTCATCAGACTGGCGGGTGAACGGCAGGGCACAGATCCCGCGGTCTTCATTGCCGGACTGTAAATCGATCAGCATGCTGGCGGTCAGTTCGTTTTCCGGATCGTAGAACGCGCGCAGGCGGGCATCAAGAATGCCTTCCGGCAGTTCGTCGTCTTCAGTCAGCGGGAACCATTTTTCATTCGGATAGTGAACGAACGGGCCGTTGGCGATGGTATCGCCCAGCCAGAAGTCGGCGAAAAAGTAGTTGGTCGACAGACGTTCAAAATACTCGCCCAGCGCAGAGGCCAGCGCCGCTTTTTTGGTTGCGCCTTTACCGTTGGTAAAGCACAGCGCGCAGTCTTTGTCGCGAATGTGCACAGACCAGACGTGAGGCACCGGGTTCAGCCAGGAGGCTTCTTCGATATTAAAGCCCAGGTCGGTCAGTTTCTGCTGGAAGCGAGCGATGGAATCTTCCAGAGCGGCGTCTTTGCCGGGGATAAACGTTTGAGTCATGGCGTTCACTTTTATCGTACGTAAAGCGCGCAATGATACGGGTTTTGCGTGACGGGTGCTATCTCCGGCGAAAATAAATGGCTGGGCTATGCTTATAGACAGTAACCTACTGTTAAGGCATAGAAAAATGAAAGCATTTGATCTCCAGCGGATGGCGTTTGATAAAGTCCCACCAGAGTTTTTAGGCGAAGTGGCGCTGCGCAGCCTGTACACCTTTGTGCTCGTGTTCCTGTTTCTGAAAATCACCGGGCGTCGCGGCGTTCGCCAGATGTCGCTGTTTGAGGTGCTGATCATCCTGACGCTGGGGTCGGCGGCAGGGGATGTTGCCTTTTATGACGATGTGCCGATGGTGCCGGTCTTTATTGTCTTCGTAACGCTTGCGCTGCTGTACCGTCTGGTCATGTGGCTTATGTCGAAAAGCGAAAAGCTGGAGGATCTGTTCGAAGGGAAACCGGTGGTTATTGTCGAAGACGGACAGCTGGCCTGGGAGAATGTGCAACGCGCCAATATGACGGAGTTTGAGTTCTTTATGGAGCTTCGCATAAGCAGCGTTGAACAGCTGGGCCAGGTGCGTCTGGCAATTATGGAAACGAACGGCCAAATCAGCGTCTACTACTACCCCGACGAGGAAGTGAAGCCCGGACTGTGCATCCTGCCGGATATGCTTATTGAACGGTACAAGACCGTGCCTGAAGCGGGGGAGTATGCCTGCATAAAATGCAGCCACGTGGTGGTCATGCAGGCGGGCGATCATCAATTATGCCCCCGCTGTGCGAATCCAGAATGGACGAAGGTTAGCCGGGCTAAACGCATCATCTGACAGCGGTTTTGTCGGTTTTATAACAACGGTACGGCAGATTGTTTTGTGTGACGAGGGGCACATTTCTCCGGCCATAAGTTTTAGACATTGCGGCGCGTGTCACTGAATGATAAAACCGATATCCACAGTTATAACTTATGGCATTTAGCGTGGTGAGGGGAAATGGCTCAAGTCTTTAATTTCAGTTCAGGTCCGGCAATGTTACCGGCAGACGTCCTTAAACAGGCTCAACAGGAACTTTGTGACTGGAACGGTCTGGGTACGTCGGTGATGGAAATCAGCCACCGTGGTAAAGCGTTTATCCAGGTGGCGGAAGAGGCAGAAAAGGATTTTCGCGATCTGCTGAACATTCCCTCGAACTACAAAGTATTGTTCTGTCACGGCGGTGGACGCGGTCAGTTTGCGGGCATCCCGCTCAACCTGCTGGGCGACAAAACCACCGCTGACTACGTTGATGCCGGCTACTGGGCAGCCAGTGCGGTAAAAGAAGCGCACAAATACTGCACGCCGAACGTCATCGATGCCAAAGTGACCGTTGACGGGCTGCGCGCCGTGAAGCCGATGAGCGAATGGCAGCTTTCTGACAACGCGGCGTATCTTCACTACTGCCCGAACGAAACCATTGACGGCATCGCCATTCACGAAGAGCCAGACTTTGGCGAAAACGTGGTTGTGACCGCGGACTTCTCCTCCACCATTCTGTCCACGCCGCTGGACGTCAGCCGCTACGGTGTGATCTACGCGGGTGCGCAGAAAAATATCGGCCCCGCGGGCCTGACCATCGTCATCGTGCGTGAAGACCTGTTGGGCAAAGCCCATAAGTCCTGCCCGTCGATTCTGGACTACACCGTCCTGAACGATAACGACTCTATGTTCAACACCCCGCCCACGTTTGCCTGGTATCTTTCCGGCCTGGTCTTCAAATGGCTGAAGCAAAAAGGCGGCGTGGCGGAGATGGACAAGATTAATCAGCAGAAAGCCGAACTGCTGTACGGCGCGATCGACAAGAGCGATTTCTACCGTAACGACGTGGCCAAAGCTAACCGTTCACGTATGAACGTGCCGTTCCAGCTGGCGGACAGTAACCTGGACAGCGTGTTCCTGGAAGAGTCTTTCGCCGCGGGCCTGCACGCGCTGAAAGGTCACCGTGTAGTGGGCGGTATGCGTGCCTCTATCTATAACGCTATGCCGCTGGAAGGCGTTAAGGCCCTGACTGATTTCATGATCGACTTCGAGCGTCGTCACGGTTAACTGGCTGTTTTTTTCACCCCCGCAGTTTTGCTGCGGGGTTTTTATTATGTTGAGTTGAGAGTTGAGTTTCATGGAATCCCTGACGTTACAACCTATCGCGCGGGTAGATGGCACCATTAATCTGCCTGGTTCAAAAAGTGTCTCGAACCGCGCTCTGCTGCTGGCAGCTCTGGCAAACGGCACCACTGTCCTTACCAACCTGCTGGACAGCGATGACGTGCGCCATATGCTTAATGCGCTGAAAGCGTTGGGAGTTCATTACACGCTGTCTGAGGATCGTACCCGTTGTGAAGTCACCGGTAACGGCGGTGCGTTACGTTCTGCTGAGGCGCTGGAGCTATTCCTGGGGAATGCCGGTACGGCAATGCGCCCGCTGGCGGCGGCCTTGTGCCTGGGAAGCAACGATATTGTGCTGACCGGCGAGCCGCGCATGAAAGAGCGCCCGATCGGCCATCTGGTGGATGCCCTGCGTCAGGGCGGCGCGCAAATTGATTATCTTGAGCAGGAAAACTACCCGCCACTGCGTCTGCGCGGTGGTTTCACTGGCGGTAATGTTGAGGTGGACGGTAGCGTCTCCAGCCAGTTCCTGACGGCACTGCTGATGACCGCACCGCTGGCACCACAGGATACCGTCATTAGCATTAAAGGCGACCTGGTCTCTAAGCCGTACATTGATATCACGCTGCACCTGATGAAAACCTTTGGTGTTGAGGTGGAAAACCAGTCTTATCAGCGCTTTGTGGTGCGCGGAGCGCAGCAGTATCAGTCTCCGGGCAACTATCTTGTAGAAGGCGACGCGTCGTCGGCTTCTTACTTCCTGGCTGCGGGCGCGATCAAAGGCGGCACCGTCAGGGTGACCGGCATTGGCCGCAACAGCGTGCAGGGCGATATCCATTTTGCTGACGTGCTGGAAAAAATGGGCGCGGTTGTTACCTGGGGCGATGACTTCATCTCCTGTACGCGCGGCGAGCTGAACGCCATCGACATGGACATGAACCATATTCCTGATGCGGCAATGACCATCGCCACCGCAGCGCTGTTTGCGAAAGGCACCACGACGCTGCGTAACATCTATAACTGGCGCGTAAAAGAGACCGACCGCCTGTTCGCGATGGCCACCGAGCTGCGTAAAGTGGGTGCCGAAGTGGAAGAGGGCGAAGACTACATTCGCGTCACGCCGCCGGCGAAACTCCAGTTTGCGGAAATTGGCACCTACAACGATCACCGTATGGCGATGTGTTTCTCGCTGGTGGCGCTTTCAGATACGCCAGTCACTATTCTTGACCCGAAGTGCACGGCGAAAACCTTCCCGGACTACTTCGAACAGCTGGCGCGCATTAGCACGCTTGCCTGATGCATACCTGCCGCATCGCCCGATGCGGCATTTCCTTACGCTTTCTGACGGTCATCTTCGTCCATTTCTTCTACACTCTGCTTCAATCATTCCGGAATTTACACGCAAAGGTAACAGTTGCGCACGTTGGCGCGTATAATGCGCGGCGTTCATGTTAACGGTATGCCTTAATTAAGGAGAAAAAGATGACGGCAGTTGCCCCGGTAATCACCATTGATGGGCCAAGTGGCGCAGGGAAAGGTACTCTGTGCAAAGCGATGGCGGAAGCATTGCAATGGCATCTTTTAGATTCGGGAGCAATCTATCGCGTGCTGGCTCTGGCTGCGCTGCATCATCATGTGGATGTTGCCTCTGAAGAAGCGCTGGTGCCGCTGGCCGCGCATCTGGATGTGCGCTTTGTCTCTACCGATGGCAACCTCGAAGTGATCCTGGAAGGGGAAGATGTCAGCGGTGAAATCCGTACGCAGGAAGTGGCTAACGCGGCCTCTCAGGTCGCGGCATTCCCACGCGTTCGCGAGGCGCTGTTACGTCGTCAGCGCGGTTTTCGTGAAGCCCCCGGGCTTATCGCCGACGGACGCGACATGGGAACCGTGGTATTCCCTGATGCGCCAGTGAAAATTTTCCTTGACGCCTCTTCGGAAGAACGTGCTCAACGCCGCATGCTTCAGTTGCAGGAAAAGGGGTTTAGTGTTAACTTTGATCGCCTTTTATCCGAGATAAAAGAGCGCGATGACCGCGATCGTAACCGCGCCGTCGCTCCACTTGTTCCTGCAGAAGATGCATTAGTGCTGGATTCAACCAGTTTAACTATTGAGCAAGTGATTGAAAAAGCGCTACAATATGCGCGCCAAAAACTGGCACTCGCGTAATTGCGACCGATTTAGCAGTACCCCCGCTGCAATGGATTGACGGCGGGTATGTGAAACAACCCCATCCGGCACGGAGCCAGGTGGACGTTAATATTAACCTGAAGATTAAACATGACTGAATCTTTTGCTCAACTGTTTGAAGAATCCTTAAAAGAAATCGAAACCCGTCCGGGTTCCATCGTTCGTGGTGTTGTTGTTGCTATCGACAAAGACGTAGTACTGGTTGACGCCGGTCTGAAATCTGAGTCTGCCATCCCGGCTGAGCAGTTCAAAAACGCCCAGGGCGAGCTGGAAATCCAGGTTGGTGACGAAGTTGACGTTGCTCTGGACGCAGTAGAAGACGGCTTCGGCGAAACCCTGCTGTCTCGTGAGAAAGCTAAACGTCACGAAGCATGGATCACGCTGGAGAAAGCTTACGAAGAAGCTGAAACTGTGGTCGGTGTTATCAACGGCAAAGTTAAAGGTGGCTTCACTGTTGAGCTGAATGGTATTCGTGCGTTCCTGCCAGGTTCACTGGTAGACGTTCGTCCAGTCCGTGACACCCTGCACCTCGAAGGCAAAGAGCTTGAGTTCAAAGTAATCAAGCTGGACCAGAAGCGTAACAACGTTGTTGTTTCCCGTCGTGCCGTTATCGAATCCGAAAACAGCGCAGAACGCGATCAGCTGCTGGAAAACCTGCAGGAAGGCATGGAAGTCAAAGGTATCGTTAAGAACCTCACTGACTACGGCGCATTCGTTGACCTGGGCGGCGTTGATGGCCTGCTGCACATCACCGACATGGCGTGGAAACGCGTTAAGCACCCAAGCGAAATCGTGAACGTGGGCGACGAAATCACTGTTAAAGTGCTGAAGTTCGACCGCGAGCGTACTCGTGTATCCCTCGGCCTGAAACAGCTGGGCGAAGATCCATGGGTAGCTATCGCTAAGCGTTACCCAGAAGGTACTAAACTGACTGGTCGCGTTACTAACCTGACTGACTACGGCTGCTTCGTTGAAATCGAAGAAGGCGTTGAAGGCCTGGTGCACGTTTCCGAAATGGACTGGACCAACAAAAACATCCACCCATCCAAAGTTGTTAACGTTGGTGATGTGGTGGAAGTGATGGTTCTGGATATCGACGAAGAACGTCGTCGTATCTCCCTGGGCCTGAAGCAGTGCAAAAACAACCCATGGCAGCAGTTCGCGGAAACCCACAACAAGGGCGACCGTGTTGAAGGTAAAATCAAGTCTATCACTGACTTCGGTATCTTCATCGGCCTGGACGGCGGCATCGATGGCCTGGTTCACCTGTCTGACATCTCCTGGAACGTTGCAGGCGAAGAAGCAGTACGTGAATACAAAAAAGGCGACGAAATCGCAGCAGTTGTTCTGCAGGTTGACGCAGAGCGTGAGCGTATCTCCCTGGGCGTTAAACAGCTCGCAGAAGATCCGTTCAACAACTGGGTTGCACTGAACAAGAAAGGCGCAATCGTAAACGGTAAAGTGACTGCAGTTGACGCGAAAGGCGCAACCGTAGAACTGGCTGACGGCGTTGAAGGTTACCTGCGCGCTTCCGAAGCTTCACGTGACCGCGTTGAAGATGCAACTCTGGTTCTGAGCGTTGGCGACGACGTTGAAGCTAAGTTCACCGGCGTTGACCGTAAGAACCGTGCAATCAGCCTGTCTGTTCGTGCTAAAGACGAAGCTGATGAGAAAGATGCAATCGCAACTGTGAACAAACAGGAAGATGCAAACTTCTCTAACAACGCAATGGCTGAAGCTTTCAAAGCAGCTAAAGGCGAGTAAGTTCAGGTTTGTACCATCATTTGAGCTGTAACGCATTTACAGCGTGAAGGATGGAGAGCAGACTTGACAGATTGCAGGATTCGTCCTGTAATCAATAACAAAGGGCGGCTACGGCCGCCCTTGTTTAATGAGCTGTTCAGCTAATTGGTTTGAAAGGAACCGGAGGAATCATGACCAAGTCAGAATTGATTGAAAGACTTGCCAGTCAGCAACCGCATATCCCTGCTAAGGCTGTGGAAGATGCCGTTAAAGAGATGCTGGAGCATATGGCCACCACTCTTGCCCAGGGCGAGCGCATTGAAATCCGCGGTTTCGGTAGTTTTTCTCTGCACTATCGTGCACCACGCACCGGGCGTAACCCGAAGACTGGCGATAAAGTGGAGCTGGAAGGTAAGTATGTTCCGCACTTTAAGCCGGGTAAAGAACTGCGCGACCGCGCCAATATTTACGGTAACTGAGTTTAGCCCGCAGGGTTTAACTGAGTTTAAAGAAAGCACCTTAGGGTGCTTTTTTTGTACCCATCCCTTCATTTCTGAATCTCCGCCGCACTATCTTCCTTAGTTTTCTGCAAACGCCTAAAAGCGCTGCAGCGCCCGCCGTAAACCACGCCTTTTCCGTCTGACGACGCGCCAGTTTCGCCGCATACTCGCCTTTAACAGGGAGGTGAAAATGGGGATCCACGTCATCAGTATTTGCGCCATTCTGGCCATAATTCCGCTCTACTGGCTACCCGCTTTGCCAGGTTTGCCCACTATCTGGATGATGATTGCCGCAGGCGTTGCGTTGGCCGTGCCGCAGAGAAAATGGCTAACGTTTTCAGGCTTAGGGTTGCTCTTTTTTTGCTGGGGTATGCTGGCGGCACACCAGGGCGTATGGCCGATGAACCATTTAACAAAAGGGCCGCAGCAGGCAGAGGTGGTGATAACGGCAACGGACGGCGCAACGATGCACCAGGGGAAAATTGTCAGCCTCAATGGTAGGCGTATCTGGGGTGCAACGGGAGTGGCGCTGTATGGTAACTATTTGCCACAGCGCGTCTGCGTGGGGCAGCGCTGGGCGATGACCCTGCGGCTAAGGGCGGTACACGGTGAACTCAACGACGGCGGCTATGATTCGCAGAAAAATGCCTTTGCCCGGCACCAGACGCTGAGCGGACGATTTACCCATGCGGAGATCGTTGACGCGCGCTGTAGCCTGCGTGCGCGCTATCTGGGATCGCTACAGGCTACACTTTCGCCGTATCAGTGGGGCCCCGTGATCCTGGGGCTGGGAATGGGGGAGCGCCTGTCGGTATCACTGGAGATAAAAAATCTGATGCGTGAGACGGGGACGATGCACCTCATGGCAATCTCGGGACTGCATATTGCCCTGGCGGCCTCCGTAGTCTGGTTACTGGTGCGGGGCATTCAGTTTTTCCTGCCGGGCCACTGGATCCGCTGGCCAGTCCCCTTGCTGGCAGGACTGTGCTTTGCCGCGTTTTACGCGTGGTTAACGGGCTTACAGCCGCCGGCGCTGCGCACGGTTGTGGCACTTACGGTTCTGGCTGCGTTACGAATGAGCGGTCGCCAGTGGTCACCCTGGCAGGTGTGGCTTGCCTGCGTGGCGGCAATCCTTATTTTCGATCCGCTGGCGGTGCTGTCGCAGAGCCTCGCGTTGTCGGCATTTGCGGTAGCCGCGCTGATTTTCTGGTATCAGTGGTTGCCACTCCCGCAACCGCTGCGTGACCGCCGCATACGGCCTCTGGCTACGCTTTTGTATCTTCAGGTCGGGATGCTGCTGCTGTTGTTACCGCTTCAGGTACTCATTTTCCATGGCTTCAGCCTCTCATCGCTGGTGGCGAATCTGTTTGCGGTTCCGCTGGTCACCTTTATCTCTGTTCCGCTTATCCTGTTCGGTATGCTGCTGCATCTCCTGCCGATGGTCGGGCTGGAAAATGTCGTGTGGCTGGCAGCGGATAAGTCTCTGGCAGGGCTTTTCTGGCTGCTGAAGCGCCTACCGTATGGCTGGCAGGACGTTGATGAACGCTGGCAGTACCTCACGTTGCTGCCATGGCTTGCGATAGTTGGCTGGCGATTCCGCGCCTGGCGAACAGCGCCTGCGGTATTTCTGGCAGGCGGTATCGTGCTTTCCTTTCCGCTCTGGCACAGGGCAAAAACCGACGGCTGGACGCTGCATATGCTCGACGTGGGGCAGGGGCTGGCAATGGTCGTTGAGCGTAACGGGAAGGCCATTCTGTATGATACCGGTCCGGCATGGCCCGGTGGCGACAGCGCGCAGCAGCTGATTATCCCCTGGCTACGCTGGCATCATCTGAGGCCGGAAGGGGTTATCCTGAGCCATGAGCACCTCGATCACGCGGGAGGGCTGGCATCGCTACGAACGGCCTGGCCTGCAATGTGGGTCAGGAGTCCCTTATTCTGGGCCGGGCATCTTCCCTGTTTTCGCGGGCAGCGATGGCAGTGGCAGGGATTATCCTTCACCGTGCACTGGCCGCCGCAAAACACCGCCGCTAAAGGCAACAACCGCTCCTGCGTGGTAAAAATTGATGACGGCGAGCAGAGTGTTTTACTGACCGGCGATATTGAAGCGCAGGCGGAACTGGCGATGCTGAGCCACCGCTGGCGTCAGCTTGCGTCTACACTGATTCAGGTGCCGCATCATGGGAGCAACACCTCGTCCTCAGCGCCGCTGGTTCAGCGCGTGGAGGGGGCGGTTTCGCTGGCCTCCATGGCCCGCTATAACGCGTGGCGTTTCCCGTCGGTGAAGGTGCTTCGGCGCTATCGAAAGGAGGGTTATCTCTGGCTGGATACCCCGCAGTCCGGGCAAATATCCGTAACGTTTTCGCACCACGGCAGGCAAATTCGCCGCTTACGCGAGCACAATTTACCGCGTTGGTATCATCAGTGGTTTGGCGCGCCCGTAGATAACGGGTAGAATATGCGGCTATTTCAACAAATGCTGGTTTTTTGAATGCATAACGACAAAGATCTCTCCACGTGGCAAACGTTCCGCCGGCTCTGGCCGATGATTGCTCCTTTCAAAGCAGGCTTGTTCGTGGCGGGCGTAGCGTTAGTCCTCAACGCGGCCAGCGATACGTTTATGTTATCGCTTCTCAAACCGTTACTGGATGACGGTTTTGGTAAAACGGATCGTTCAGTGCTGCTATGGATGCCGCTGGTGGTTATTGGGCTGATGATCTTACGCGGTATCTCCAGCTATGTATCAAGCTACTGCATCTCCTGGGTATCCGGTAAAGTGGTGATGACCATGCGCCGCCGGTTGTTCAGCCATATGATGGGGATGCCGGTCTCTTTCTTCGACAAACAGTCAACCGGTACGCTGCTGTCTCGTATTACCTACGATTCCGAGCAGGTTGCATCGTCGTCGTCCAGCGCGCTGATTACCGTGGTGCGTGAAGGCGCATCCATCATCGGTCTGTTTGCGATGATGTTCTACTACAGCTGGCAGCTGTCGCTCATCCTTATTGTGCTGGCACCAATAGTCTCCATCGCGATCCGCGTGGTGTCCAAACGTTTTCGCAGCATCAGTAAAAATATGCAGAACACGATGGGGCAGGTTACCACCAGCGCCGAGCAGATGCTGAAAGGCCATAAAGAAGTGCTGATTTTCGGCGGTCAGGAAGTCGAAACCAAACGCTTTGACAAGGTCAGCAACAAAATGCGCCTGCAGGGGATGAAAATGGTATCGGCCTCGTCGATTTCCGATCCCATTATTCAGCTGATCGCCTCTCTGGCACTGGCCTTTGTTCTGTATGCCGCGAGTTTCCCAAGCGTTATGGAGACCCTGACCGCGGGTACCATCACCGTTGTGTTCTCGTCCATGATTGCGCTGATGCGTCCGCTGAAATCGCTGACCAACGTCAACGCCCAGTTCCAGCGCGGGATGGCGGCCTGCCAGACGCTGTTCAGCATTCTCGATTCCGAGCAGGAAAAAGATGAAGGGACACGCGTGATTGAGCGCGCAAAAGGCGACGTTGAGTTCCGCAACGTGACCTTTACTTATCCAGGCCGCGAAGTGGCGGCGCTGCGCGATATTAGCCTGTCGATTCCGGCGGGTAAAACCGTTGCGCTGGTCGGCCGTTCCGGTTCGGGCAAATCGACGATTGCCAGCCTGATTACCCGTTTCTACGATATCGATCAGGGCGAGATCCTGCTCGATGGTCACGACCTGCGGGAATATACCCTACAGTCGCTGCGTAACCAGGTCGCGCTGGTATCGCAGAATGTGCATCTGTTTAACGATACGGTCGCGAATAATATTGCTTATGCCCGTACCGAAGAGTACAGCCGCGAAGAGATTGAGAATGCGGCGCGTATGGCCTATGCGATGGACTTCATCAACAAGATGGATAATGGTCTGGATACCATCATTGGTGAAAACGGGGTACTGCTTTCCGGTGGTCAGCGTCAGCGTATCGCGATTGCCCGTGCGCTCCTGCGCAACAGCCCCATCCTGATCCTTGATGAAGCGACGTCCGCGCTGGATACCGAATCTGAACGCGCTATTCAGTCGGCGCTGGATGAACTTCAGAAAAACCGTACCTCGCTGGTTATCGCGCACCGTCTGTCTACCATTGAGCAGGCTGATGAAATCGTGGTGGTGGAAGACGGCGTCATCGTTGAGCGCGGCAGCCATATGGATCTGCTGGAACAGCGCGGTGTTTACGCCCAGCTTCATAAAATGCAGTTCGGTCAATGATTGCACGCATCTGGTCGGGTGAATCTCCTCTGTGGGTGCTGCTCCTCCCGCTCTCCTGGCTGTATGGCCTAGTGAGCGGGGGTATTCGCCTGCTTTACCGCCTCGGGATCAGGCGCGCCTGGCGCGCGCCGGTGCCGGTGGTGGTGGTGGGTAACCTGACGGCAGGCGGAAACGGCAAAACCCCGGTTGCGATCTGGCTGGTGGAGCAACTCCAGAAGCGCGGTATTCGTCCGGGCGTGGTCTCCCGCGGTTACGGTGGCAAGGCGGCGCAGTATCCACTGCTGCTGACGCCTGAGACGACTACCGCCGAAGCCGGCGATGAGCCGGTGCTTATCTACCAGCGTACAGGCGTGCCGGTTGCGGTCTCGCCGGTGCGCAGCGATGCGGTTAAAGCACTGCTTGCGGAGCACAAAGTACAGATCGTTATCACCGATGATGGCTTACAGCATTACGCGCTGGCGCGTGATAAAGAGATAGTGGTCATTGACGGCGTTCGTCGTTTTGGCAACGGCTGGTGGCTGCCAGCCGGGCCTATGCGTGAGCGGGCGTCGCGCCTGAAAACAGTAGATGCCGTGATTGTTAACGGTGGCGAAGCCAGAGCGGGCGAAATCCCTATGCGTCTTCGCCCCGGACAGGCGGTGAATATGCTGAGCGGCGAACGCAGAGACGTCGCGCAGCTGGATCATCTGGTAGCGATGGCCGGAATTGGCCATCCGCCGCGTTTCTTCGCGACGCTTGAGCAGTGCGGTGCCCGGCCTGAAAAGCGGGTACCGCTGGCCGATCACCAGGCGTTAGTTGCCGAAGCGATCGAAGGGCTGACCGCGCCCGGGCAGACGCTGATCATGACGGAAAAAGACGCGGTAAAATGCCGGGCCTTTGCGAAAGCAAACTGGTGGTACCTGCCGGTTGACGCCGAACTCAGCGGCGAGCAGCCGGAACAATTGCTCAAGGAACTGCTCGCGTTAGTGCAGTAACTTCAACGCGGTTCCGGTGGCGCCTTGACTGACAGGAAAACGCATGTCTCTACCGCAACTTTCACTTGCAGCCGCACGTAACCTGCATCTTGCCGCGCAGGGGCTTTTGCGAAAGCCCCGCCGCCGCGCGCGTCCAGCGGATATCCTCTCTACCGTGCAGCGCATGTCGTTGCTGCAAATCGACACCATTAACATCGTGGCGCGCAGCCCGTATCTGGTTCTGTTCAGCCGCCTGGGAAACTACCCACCGCAATGGCTGGATAATGCGCTGAGCCAGGGCGAACTGATGGAGTACTGGGCGCACGAAGCCTGCTTTCTGCCGCGCAGCGATTTTGCGCTGGTGCGTCACCGAATGCTCGCCCCGGACAGCATGGGCTGGAAATACCGGCAGGATTGGATGGCGGAACACGCGGCTGAAATTGAGCAGCTGATTGCCCATATTCAGGAAAACGGCCCGGTACGCTCCGCGGATTTTGAACACCCGCGAAAAGGAGCCGGTGGCTGGTGGGAGTGGAAGCCGCACAAGCGTCATCTGGAAGGGCTGTTTACGGCGGGCAAGGTGATGGTTGTCGGGCGCCGCAACTTTCAGCGCGTCTATGACCTCACGCACCGCGTTATGCCGCACTGGGACGATGCTCGCGACCTGCTTACTCAGGAAGCAGCCGAAGCCGTTATGCTTGAAAACAGCGCCCGCAGCCTGGGGATATTTCGCCCGCAATGGCTGGCGGATTACTATCGCCTGCGCCAGCCGGCGTTAAAACCGTTGCTGGAACAGTGGCATCAGGAGCAGCGCGTTATTCCGGTGTCGGTAGATACGTTAGGTGAAATGTGGCTACACGCGGATGTCGTCCCGCTGCTGCCGCAGGCGCTTGAGGGCAAACTACAGGCGACCCACAGTGCCGTGCTGTCGCCGTTTGACCCGGTTGTCTGGGACAGAAAGCGCGCCGAGCAGCTGTTTGGTTTTAGCTACCGTCTCGAATGTTATACCCCGGCGCCCAGGCGGCAGTATGGCTATTTTGTTTTGCCGCTGCTGCACAAAGGGCAGCTTGTCGGGCGCATGGATGCCAAAATGCACCGTAAAGCCGGCATTCTGGAGATTATCGCGCTCTGGCTTGAAGAGGGCGTAAAGGTCACGGCTGGCCTGGAAAAAGGGTTAACGACCGCTCTCAGTGAATTTGCGCGCTGGCAGGGGGCAGGTGAAATTACGCTGGGCCGCGTGCCCGCAGGGCTGTTTACAACCTGCCTGGGCGGCTGGGAAACAGACACCCTCTGAAAAGGGAATGTGATAAGCTTTAGCGATTACCCATACGGAGGAACTATGGATCACCGTTTACTTGAAATTATTGCCTGCCCGGTGTGCAACGGCAAACTGTATTACAGCCAGGATAAACAAGAGCTGATTTGCAAACTGGACAGCCTGGCGTTCCCGCTGCGTGACGGTATTCCGGTCCTGCTGGAAAACGAAGCCCGTTCCCTGGTGGCAGAAGAGAGCAAGCCATGAGTTTTGTTGTCATTATTCCTGCGCGTTATGCCTCAACGCGCCTGCCAGGTAAACCGCTGGTGGATATTAACGGCAAACCGATGATCGTGCACGTCCTTGAACGGGCGCGTGAGTCAGGGGCCGGGCGCGTTATCGTTGCGACCGATCACCCGGACGTCGCGCGCGCGGTTGAGGCCGCGGGGGGGGAAGTATGCATGACCCGCGCCGACCATCAATCGGGTACCGAGCGTCTGGCGGAAGTCGTCGAGAAGTGCGGCTTTAGCGACGAGACGGTGATTGTGAACGTGCAGGGTGATGAGCCGACGATCCCGGCGGCGATCATCCGTCAGGTGGCCGAAAACCTGGCTCAGCGTCAGGTCGGCATGGCTACCCTCGCGGTGCCGATCCACCACGCTGAAGAGGCGTTTAATCCAAATGCGGTGAAAGTGGTCATGGACGCAGAGGGCTACGCGCTCTATTTCTCCCGCGCCACCATTCCGTGGGATCGCGATCGTTTCGCGCAATCGAAAGAGACGATTGGCGACACCTTCCTGCGCCATATTGGCATTTACGGCTACCGCGCAGGGTTTATTCGTCGCTACGTTGCCTGGGCACCAAGCCCGCTTGAGCATATCGAAATGCTCGAACAGCTTCGCGTGCTGTGGTACGGCGAAAAAATTCACGTTGCGGTCGCCCGGGAAGTGCCCGGCACCGGAGTGGATACCCCTGAAGATCTCGAGCGCGTTCGCGTCGAAATGCGTTAATTCGCGACCATCCCCTCGCTTGAGGGGATGTTCTCCCGCCAGGCTATTTTCCTTTTCTTGTCCATTATTGATCTCTTCCGGGTGACATCCGGGTCGCGCACGCTCATTATAAAAGCAGTAGTCTTAATGGGGGTAATCTCATATGGAACAGCTGCGTGCAGAACTCAGCCATCTCCTTGGCGAAAAGCTAAGCCGGGTGGAGTGCGTGAATGAAAAGGCCGATACCGCGCTCTGGTCATTGTATGACAGTCAGGGACACCCCATGCCGCTGATGGCCAGAAGCTTTACCTCACCGGGCGTCGCCAGACAGCTGGCGTGGAAAATGTCGATGCTGGCGCGGGAAGGAACGGTGCGTATGCCCACGGTTTACGGCGTGATGACGCATGAGGAGCATCCCGGGCCGGATGTCCTGCTTATCGAGCGTTTACGCGGAGTCTCTGTTGAAGCCCCGGCGCGTACGCCTGAGCGCTGGGAACAACTGAAGGATCAGATAGTCGAGGCTCTCCTTGCCTGGCACCGGCAGGACAGCCGCGGCCTGGTTGGCGCGGTAGACAGCACCCAGGAAAACCTCTGGCCGCTGTGGTATCGCCAGCGCGTTGAAGTGCTGTGGGGAACGCTCAATCAATTCAACAACACCGGCTTAACGATGCAGGACAAACGCATTCTTTTTCGCACCCGGGAATGCCTGCCGACGCTGTTTGAGGGGTTTAACGACAACTGCGTGCTGGTGCACGGCAACTTCACGCTGCGCAGCATGTTAAAAGATCCCCGCAGCGACCAGCTTCTTGCGATGCTCGGGCCAGGGATCATGCTCTGGGCGCCGCGTGAGTACGAGCTGTTCAGGCTGAGCGAGGGCGGGGCGGCGGAAGATTTGCTCTGGCACTACCTTCAGCGCGCCCCCGTTGCGGAAGCGTTCCTCTGGCGTCGCTGGCTCTATCTGCTGTGGGATGAGGTCGCGCAGCTGGTCAACACCGGGCGATTTAATCGCGCCGGCTTCGACCTTGCCGCAAAATCACTCTTGCCTTGGCTTGCCTGACGATCCTTTGAGCCACTGCCAGAGGCGGCCTAGCGACTCGTATCCGACGCGGTCGCTGTGCATCAGCCATACCGGAGACGGGATAATCCGTTCCCACGTATTAAGCGGCGCGTCGATAGCCAGCTGGTTTGCCGGGGCTGGCAGCGGATGCAGGCCTTGCTTCTCAAAGAAAATCATCGCGCGTGGAAGGTGTGAGGCAGAGGTCACCAGCAGGAACGGTACGTCGCCGATGGCCTGTTTTACCGCCGCTGCCTCCTCTTCGGTATCCTTCGGGCTATCCAGGGTAATGATGGCGGAACGCGGCACGCCAAGCGATTCAGCCACTCTTGCACCCGCTTCCGCGGTGCTGACCGGGTTAGTTTTTGCGGCAGCCCCCGTGAAGATCATCTTCGATCCCGGATTGGCAAGCCACAGGCGGATCCCCTCGTTCAGACGCGGCAGGCTATTGTTGATCAGGTTAGAGCTGGGGGCCCAGTTCGGGTCCCACGTATATCCACCGCCCAGCACCACGATGTAGCCCACTTTCTGGTTTCCCTGCCATGTCGGGTAGGTGTTTTCTATCGGGCGTAACAGACCGTCAGCGACGGGTTGCAGGCTGAGCAACAGCAGCGCCAGCCAGCCCGCGGTCACGATGGATTTACCGCTTTTCTGAAACCGGCTAAACCATAACAGTGCCAGCCCCAGCGCGATAATAATCAACAGCAGGGGTAGGGGAAGCATCATGCCTCCAATATATTTTTTTAGGGTAAAAAGCATCCTTTTTGGTTCCTTTTTTGACCATACAGCAGGCGATTTCCGGTGATATTACACCAGAGTGGTTCATTCTCCGCGCGGGTGTGACAAAATAGCGGTTTTGCAGTAAGTGAGTGGAACCCTCCCAATGCGGGATCGCAATTTTGATGACATCGCGGAAAAGTTTTCGCGCAACATTTATGGCACCACCAAAGGTCAGCTTCGCCAGACGATCCTCTGGCAGGATCTGGACAAGCTGCTGGCCGAATTCGGTGACCGACAGTTGCGCGTGCTGGACGCCGGTGGCGGGGAAGGTCAGACTGCGATCCTTATGGCGCAGCGGGGACATCACGTCACGCTGTGCGATCTTTCTGCCGAGATGGTGGCGCGCGCTGAGCGAGCGGCAGAAGAGAAAGGTGTGAGCGACAACATGCATTTTATACATTGCGCCGCTCAGGACATTCCGCAGCATTTGGAAACGCAGGTTGATCTGATATTGTTTCATGCTGTGCTCGAATGGGTCGCTGAACCGCAAGCGATGTTAAAAACGCTGTGGTCGATGCTGAGGCCGGGCGGTGCCTTATCGCTGATGTTTTACAATGCCAACGGCCTGCTGATGCGAAACGTGCTGGTGGGCAATTTTGGCTACGTACAGCAGGGCATGTATAAAAAGAAACGACGCACGCTTTCACCGGATTTCCCACGTGAACCGCAGCAGGTCTACGGCTGGCTGGAGGAGATCGGTTGGGAAATTACCGGTAAAACAGGCGTGAGGGTGTTTCATGATTATCTGCGTGATAAACAAAAACAGGACGACTGTTTAGACGCCTTAACAGAAATAGAGACGCGGTACTGCCGCCAGGAGCCTTATCTCAGCCTTGGCCGCTATATACACGTCACCGCGCGCAAGCCGCAGATGCAAGGATAATCTATGAGTGAATTTTCCCAGACAGTCCCCGAACTGGTTGCCTGGGCCAGGAAAAATGATTTCTCCATCTCGCTGCCGGTAGACAGACTCTCTTTCCTGCTGGCGGTCGCGACGCTAAACGGCGAACGCCTGGATGGCGAAATGAGTGAAGGCGAACTGGTGGATGCGTTCCGCCACGTCAGTGATGCGTTTGAGCAAACCAGCGAAACCATTAGCGTGCGCGCCAACAACGCCATCAATGATATGGTGCGTCAACGTCTGCTGAACCGCTTTACCAGCGAGCAGGCGGAAGGAAACGCTATCTATCGCCTGACGCCACTGGGCATCGGCATTACCGATTACTATATTCGCCAGCGTGAATTTTCCACGCTGCGCCTCTCCATGCAGCTCTCTATCGTTGCAGGAGAGCTGAAGCGTGCCGCCGACGCGGCCGATGAAAACGGTGACGAATTCCACTGGCATCGCAACGTGTACGCACCGCTGAAATACTCGGTCGCCGAGATTTTTGACAGTATCGATCTGACCCAGCGTCTGATGGACGAACAGCAGCAGCAGGTTAAGGACGATATTGCGCAGCTGCTTAATAAAGACTGGCGCGCGGCTATCTCCAGCTGTGAACTTTTACTGTCAGAAACCTCCGGTACGCTGCGCGAACTGCAGGATACGCTGGAGGCGGCAGGCGACAAGCTTCAGGCCAACCTGCTGCGCATCCAGGACGCGACGATGGCGCACGACGATCTGCATTTTATCGACCGTCTGGTGTTCGATCTGCAGAGCAAGCTTGACCGCATTATCAGCTGGGGCCAGCAGTCGATCGATCTGTGGATTGGTTATGACCGTCACGTGCATAAATTTATCCGTACCGCCATCGATATGGATAAAAACCGCGTCTTTGCCCAGCGTCTGCGCCAGTCGGTACAGACCTACTTCGATGCGCCATGGGCGCTGACCTACGCCAATGCCGATCGTCTGCTGGATATGCGCGACGAAGAGATGGCGCTGCGCGATGAAGAGGTCACCGGGGAACTGCCGCCGGATCTGGAATACGAAGAATTTAACGAAATTCGCGAGCAGCTTGCGGCGATGATCGAAGAACAGCTCGCTGTCTACAAAACCAGACAGGCGCCGCTGGATCTTGGCCTCGTGGTGCGCGACTATCTGGCGCAGTATCCGCGCGCGCGCCACTTCGACGTTGCCCGCATTGTTGTAGACCAGGCGGTGCGCCTGGGTATCGCACAAGCCGATTTCACCGGACTGCCGCCGAAGTGGCAGCCGATTAACGATTACGGAGCCAAGGTACAGGCGCATGTCATTGACAAATATTGAACAAGTGATGCCAGTTAAGCTGGCACAGGCGCTGGCGAATCCGTTGTTTCCGGCGCTGGACAGCCAGCTGCGTGCCGGTCGTCACATTGGCCTTGACGAGCTGGATAATCACGCCTTTTTGATGGACTTTCAGGAGTACCTGGAAGAGTTTTACGCTCGCTATAACGTTGAGCTTATCCGCGCGCCGGAAGGGTTTTTCTACCTGCGACCGCGCTCGACCACGCTTATTCCCCGTTCCGTGCTTTCCGAGCTGGACATGATGGTGGGTAAAATTCTCTGCTACCTCTACCTCAGCCCGGAACGTCTGGCGAATGAGGGGATCTTCACCCAGCAGGAGCTTTACGATGAGCTGCTGTCGCTGGCGGATGAAAGCAAGCTTCTCAAGCTGGTGAACAATCGTTCGACGGGGTCCGATCTGGACCGTCAGAAATTACAGGAAAAAGTACGCTCTTCCCTTAACCGTCTGCGCCGTCTGGGAATGGTCTGGTTCATGGGCCACGACAGCAGCAAGTTCCGCATTACCGAATCGGTCTTCCGCTTTGGCGCCGACGTGCGCGCGGGCGACGATGCGCGCGAAGCGCAGCTGCGTATGATCCGTGACGGTGAGGCGATGCCGGTGGAAAACCATTTGCAGCTCAATGACGAGCATGAAGAGAATCAGCCGGATAGCGGGGAGGAAGAGTAATGATTGAACGCGGTAAATTTCGCTCACTAACGCTGATTAACTGGAACGGCTTCTTTGCCCGAACCTTCGATCTGGATGAGCTGGTGACGACGCTCTCCGGCGGTAACGGGGCGGGTAAATCCACCACCATGGCGGCCTTCGTTACGGCGCTGATCCCTGACCTGACGCTGCTGCACTTCCGTAACACCACCGAAGCGGGGGCGACAAGCGGCTCCCGCGATAAAGGTCTGCACGGTAAGCTGAAAGCGGGCGTCTGTTATTCGGTGCTGGACGTGATCAACTCCCGTCACCAGCGCGTGGTCGTGGGGGTTCGTCTGCAACAGGTCGCCGGTCGCGATCGTAAAGTGGATATCAAGCCGTTTGCGATTCAGGGGCTGCCAACGTCCGTGCAGCCGACCGCGCTGCTGACGGAAACCCTGAATGAACGCCAGGCGCGCGTCCTGACGCTTCAGGAGCTGAAAGACAAGCTCGAAGCCATTGAAGGCGTTCAGTTCAAGCAGTTCAACTCTATTACCGACTACCACTCCCTGATGTTCGATCTGGGCGTGGTTGCCCGCCGTCTGCGCAGCGCGTCCGATCGTAGTAAATACTACCGCCTGATCGAAGCCTCCCTGTACGGCGGTATCTCCAGCGCCATTACCCGCTCCCTGCGCGACTACCTGCTGCCGGAAAACAGCGGCGTGCGTAAGGCCTTCCAGGATATGGAAGCCGCGCTGCGTGAAAACCGCATGACGCTGGAAGCGATTCGCGTTACGCAGTCTGACCGCGATCTGTTTAAACACCTGATCAGCGAAGCCACTAACTACGTGGCGGCAGACTATATGCGCCACGCCAACGAGCGCCGCATTCACCTCGATCAGGCGTTAGAGTATCGTCGCGAGCTGTTTACCTCCCGCAAACAGCTGGTGGCCGAGCAGTATAAGCACGTCGAAATGGCGCGCGAGCTGGGCGAGCACAACGGCGCCGAAGGGGATCTGGAAGCCGATTACCAGGCGGCCAGCGATCACCTTAACCTGGTGCAAACCGCGCTGCGTCAGCAGGAAAAAATTGAGCGCTACGAAGCGGATCTCGATGAGCTGCAAATTCGTCTCGAAGAGCAAAATGAAGTGGTGGCGGAAGCCGCCGATTTGCAGGAAGAGAACGAAGCCCGCGCCGAAGCCGCCGAGCTGGAAGTGGATGAGCTGAAAAGCCAGCTCGCTGACTACCAGCAGGCGCTGGACGTGCAGCAAACCCGCGCGATCCAGTACAACCAGGCGCTGCAGGCGTTGCAGCGTGCAAAAGCGCTCTGCCATCTGCCCGATCTCACCCCGGAAAGCGCCGACGAATGGCTGGATACCTTCCAGGCGAAAGAGCAGGAAGCCACGGAAAAACTGCTTTCCCTCGATCAGAAAATGAGCGTGGCCCAGACGGCGCACAGCCAGTTTGAGCAGGCGTACCAGCTGGTGGTGGCGATCAACGGCCCGCTGGCGCGTAACGAAGCGTGGGACGTTGCCCGTGAATTGCTGCGCGACGGCGTGAACCAGCGCCATCTGGCCGAGCAGGTGCAGCCGCTGCGCATGCGTCTGAACGAGCTGGAACAGCGCCTGCGCGAGCAGCAGGAAGCCGAACGTCTGCTGGCGGATTTCTGCAAGCGTCAGGGTAAAAATTACGATTTCGACGAGCTTGAAGCCCTGCATCAGGAGCTGGAGGCGCGTATTGCGGCCCTGTCCGATACCGTCTCGAATGCCAGCGAACAGCGCATGACGCTGCGTCAGGAGCTTGAGCAGCTCCAGTCCCGCTCGAAGACGCTATTACAACGTGCGCCAGTCTGGCTGGCCGCGCAAAGCAGCCTGAACCAGCTCAGCGAGCAGTGTGGCCAGGAGTTTACCTCCAGCCAGGACGTCACAGAATACATGCAACAGCTGCTGGAGCGCGAGCGTGAAGCGATTGTTGAACGTGACGAAGTGGGCGCGCGCAAGCGTGACGTCGATGAAGAAATTGAGCGCTTAAGCCAGCCGGGCGGGTCAGAGGATCCGCGTCTGAATGCGTTAGCCGAGCGTTTCGGCGGCGTGCTGCTGTCTGAAATTTACGACGACGTCGGCCTGGACGATGCGCCGTACTTCTCCGCGCTGTACGGTCCGTCCCGTAACGCGATTGTGGTGCCGGATCTGTCGCTGATTTCTGAGCAGCTCGCAGGGCTTGAGGACTGCCCGGAAGATCTCTACCTCATCGAAGGGGATCCGCAGTCGTTTGATGACAGCGTATTCAGCGTAGACGAGCTGGAAAAAGCGGTGGTGGTGAAAATCGCCGATCGCCAGTGGCGCTACTCGCGCTTCCCGGAACTGCCGCTGTTTGGCCGCGCCGCGCGTGAAAACCGTATTGAAACCCTGCACGCCGAGCGTGAAACGCTTTCTGAACGTTTTGCGACGCTGTCGTTCGATGTGCAGAAAACGCAGCGTCTGCATCAGGCGTTCAGCCGCTTTATCGGTAGCCATCTGGGCGTGGCCTTTGAGCCCGATCCGGAAGCGGAAATTCGCAAGCTCAACACCCGCCGTGGTGAACTGGAGCGCGCGCTGGCCAGCCATGAAAATGACAACCAGCAGAGCCGCGTGCAGTTCGAACAGGCGAAAGAGGGGGTTGCTGCGCTTAACCGCATTCTGCCGCGCCTGAATCTGCTGGCGGACGATACCCTCGCCGATCGCGTGGATGAAATTCAGGAACGCCTGGACGAAGCGCAGGAAGCGGCGCGCTTTGTGCAGCAGCACGGCAACCAGCTGGCAAAACTGGAGCCGATGGTCTCCGTTCTCCAGAGCGATCCGGAACAGTTTGAGCAGTTAAAAGAAGATTACGCCTGGTCACAGCAGGTGCAGCGCGAAGCGCGTCAGCAGGCGTTTGCCCTGACGGAAGTGGTGCAACGTCGCGCGCACTTCGGCTACTCCGATTCAGCAGAAATGCTGAGCGGGAACAGCGATCTCAATGAAAAGCTGCGCCAGCGTCTTGAGCAGGCCGAAGCGGAACGTACCCGCGCGCGTGAGGCGATGCGTACTCACGCCGCACAGCTGAGCCAGTACAGCCAGGTGATGGCATCGTTGAAAAGCTCCTTCGACACCAAGAAAGAGCTGCTAAACGACCTGCATAAAGAGCTTCAGGACATCGGCGTGCGCGCCGACAGCGGTGCGGAAGAGCGCGCCCGTATCCGACGCGATGAACTGCATGCACAGCTCAGCAACAACCGCGCGCGTCGTAATCAGCTGGAAAAAGCGCTGACCTTCTGTGAAGCGGAGATGGACAACCTGACGCGTCGCCTGCGCAAGCTGGAGCGCGACTATCACGAAATGCGTGAACAGGTCGTGACCGCGAAGGCGGGCTGGTGCGCGGTGATGCGCATGGTGAAAGACAATAACGTGGAACGTCGTCTGCACCGTCGCGAGCTGGCGTATCTGTCAGCCGATGAGCTGCGTTCTATGTCGGATAAGGCGCTGGGCGCGCTGCGTCTGGCCGTGGCGGACAACGAACACCTGCGCGACGTGCTGCGCATGTCCGAAGATCCGAAGCGCCCCGAGCGCAAAATCCAGTTCTTCGTGGCGGTTTATCAGCACTTGCGCGAGCGTATTCGTCAGGACATCATCCGCACCGACGATCCGGTTGAAGCCATCGAGCAGATGGAGATCGAACTGGGGCGTCTGACGGAAGAGCTGACCTCCCGCGAGCAGAAGCTGGCTATCAGCTCCCGCAGCGTGGCGAATATTATTCGTAAAACCATTCAGCGCGAGCAGAACCGTATCCGCCAGCTGAATCAGGGCCTGCAAAGCGTGTCGTTTGGCCAGGTCAACAGCGTGCGGCTGAACGTGAACGTGCGTGAAGCGCACTCCACGCTGCTGGACGTGCTGTCTGAACAGCACGAGCAGCATCAGGATCTGTTTAACAGTAACCGCCTGACCTTCTCCGAAGCGCTGGCGAAACTGTATCAGCGCTTGAATCCGCAGATTGACATGGGCCAGCGTACCCCGCAAACCATCGGTGAAGAGCTGCTGGATTACCGCAACTATCTCGAGATGGAGGTTGAGGTTAACCGTGGCTCCGACGGCTGGCTGCGCGCTGAATCCGGTGCGCTTTCTACCGGTGAAGCGATCGGTACCGGTATGTCGATTCTGGTGATGGTGGTGCAGAGCTGGGAAGATGAGGCGCGTCGTCTGCGCGGTAAAGACATCTCTCCATGCCGTCTGCTGTTCCTCGATGAAGCCGCGCGTCTTGATGCCCGCTCCATCGCCACGCTGTTTGAGCTTTGCGATCGACTTGATATGCAGCTCATCATTGCGGCGCCGGAAAACATCAGCCCGGAAAAAGGCACGACCTATAAGCTGGTGCGTAAGGTGTTCCAGAACAGTGAACACGTACACGTCGTCGGCCTGCGCGGTTTCGCGCCGCAGCCTCCGGAATCATTACCCGGCACGGCTGACGCTTCGTAAGGCGGGTTACTACAAAGGGCGGCGCTGATGCGCCGCTTTTTTTATTCACTTAACTTGTGTTCAGGGCTGCGTTATCTTTAAACTTCTTTACATAAGGTAAGGCAACAGCGTATATGCCTTTCTATACTGAAGGAAAGCTCCAGTACACTGGGCATGTCGTAAAAACAGGGGGCAAGGGATGTTGCTTAAGAAAAATCGTGGTCGTCAGCTGTCTGCGCTGAGTTTGTGCCTGACAGTGATGTTTGCTCCACTGTTTACCGCTCAGGCCGACGAGCCTGAAATTGTGCCGACTGACAGCTCTGCGACGATGGGCGCGCAGCCGACGTCGCTGTCACAGCCGCTGGATCAGTCTCCGGCGACGGCCATTATGGCCGGCATTAAACCGCTGCCGGAAGGCATCGATACTGAATCACTACGCCAGCAGCTCATGACCGGGCTGCCTGCGGGCTATACTCCTGCCTATATCAACCAGCTTACGCTGCTGTACGCTGCGCGCGATATGAAACCGATGTGGGAAAACCGGGATGCGGTGCGCGCCTTCCAGCAGCAGCTGGCAGAAGTGGCGATTGCAGGTTTTCAGCCGCAGTTCACGACCTGGGTTGAACTCCTCACCGATCCCGCCGTCACCGGCCAGGCGCGTGACGTGGTGCTGTCTGATGCCATGATGGGCTACCTGCAGTTTGTGGCGGGCATTTCGGTGAACGGCAACCGCTGGCTCTACAGCAATAAGCCGTACAGGCTGGCGACTCCTGCGCTGTCTGTGATTAACCAGTGGCAGCTGGCGCTGGACAACGGTGACCTGCCGCGCTTTATCGCAAGCCTGGCGCCTGCCCATCCGCAGTATGCCACCATGCATCAGTCGCTGCTTGAACTGGTAGCGGATTCCCGCCCGTGGCCTCAGGTACGTGGGACAACCACGCTTCGTCCGGGGCAGTGGAGCAGCGATGTCCCGGCGATCCGCGAAATTATGAAACGCTCCGGCATTCTCGAAAGCGGTCCTAAGATTGCGCTGCCTGGCGACGATACGCAAAACGCGGTCGTCAGCCCGTCGGCCCCGGTAAAAGAGAAAAAGGCCGCTGCGCTGAGCAACAAACCCGCCGCCTACGATCGCGAACTGGTCGCGGCGGTTAAGCAGTTCCAGGCCGCGCAGGGGCTGGGCGCAGACGGGGTAATCGGTCCATCCACCCGCGACTGGCTGAACGTCTCGCCGGCTCAGCGCGCTGGGGTACTGGCGTTGAATATCCAGCGCCTGCGCTTGCTCCCGGGGACCTTATCCACCGGCATTATGGTTAACATTCCCGCTTATTCGCTGGTCTACTATCAGGACGGTAGCGAGGTGCTGGCCTCCCGGGTGATTGTGGGGCGGCCTGACCGGAAAACGCCGATGATGAGCAGCGCCCTGAATAACGTGGTGGTGAACCCGCCGTGGAACGTGCCGCCAACGCTGGCGCGCAAGGATATTCTGCCTAAGGTCTGGAACGATCCTGGCTATCTTGAGCGTCATAACTATACGGTGATCCGCGGCTGGAACAGCAAAGAGACGATCGATCCGTGGATGGTAGACTGGTCAACGATTACGCCGTCGAACCTGCCGTTCCGTTTCCAGCAGGCGCCGGGTGCGCATAACTCGCTGGGGCGCTATAAATTCAACATGCCAAGTTCGGACGCTATCTATCTGCATGATACGCCGAACCATAACCTGTTTCAGAAAGATGCCCGCGCGCTCAGCTCAGGCTGCGTGCGTGTGAATAAGGCATCGGAGCTGGCGAATATGCTGTTGCAGGATGCGGGCTGGAACGACACGCGGATCTCCGATGCTCTCAAGCAGGGGGACACCCGTTACGTCAATATCCGCCACAATATTCCGGTCAACCTGTATTATCTCACCGCGTTTGTGGGGGCGGACGGGCGCACCCAGTACCGCACAGATATTTACAATTATGATCAGACAGCGCGATCCGGCGCACAAATTTTGCCAAAAGCGGAACAATTAATCAGGTAAATGAAGCAGTTCGGGGAAAATGATTGTCGTAAGTTATGGTGAATACGGGGCGATCTGGCTACAGGCCGCGTATTTGCTGGGGTTGGGCGCCTTGACGTATCAGGCTTTGCCAGTTAAGGTGCCCTTCGTGCGCTAAGCATATTGACAATTTCTTTTACCTGTAGACCTGATTATCATGGACAAATTTGACGCTAATCGCCGCAAATTGCTGGCGTTAGGTGGCGTTGCGCTGGGCGCAGCGGCTATCCTTCCGACGCCAGCATTTGCCACCCTCTCGACACCTCGTCCGCGTATTTTAACGCTCAACAATCTGCATACTGGTGAGACGCTTAAGGCGGAGTTTTTCGATGGCAGAGGCTATATTCAGGATGAATTAGCAAGACTCAACCATTTTTTCCGTGATTTCCGCGCGAATAAAATCAAAGCCATCGACCCTGGACTGTTCGATCAGCTTTTCCGCCTGCAGGGCCTGCTGGGCACCAAAAGGCCGGTGCAGCTCATTTCTGGCTACCGCTCTCTGGACACCAACAATGAACTGCGCGCCCACAGCCGTGGGGTAGCGAAAAAAAGCTACCACACGAAAGGGCAGGCGATGGATTTCCATATTGAAGGCGTTTCGTTAGCCAATATTCGCAAAGCGGCGTTATCTATGCGCGCAGGTGGTGTAGGATACTACCCACGTAGCAACTTTGTGCATATTGATACCGGGCCGGTTCGGCACTGGTAATAACGAAACACAGGAGCAGTATGAACTATCGTATTATTCCGGTTACCGCGTTCTCACAGAACTGTTCATTGATCTGGTGTGAACAAACCAGGCTGGCCGCGCTTGTCGATCCCGGCGGTGACGCCGGGACAATCAGGCAGGAAGTCGCTGCCAGCGGCGTGACGCTGGTACAGATTTTACTGACCCACGGTCATCTCGACCATGTTGGGGCAGCGGCTGAACTGGCTGAACACTACGGTGTGCCGATTATCGGCCCGGAAAAAGAAGATGAGTTCTGGCTGCAGGGGTTACCCGCCCAAAGCCGCATGTTTGGCCTGGACGAGTGTCAGCCGTTGACGCCTGACCGCTGGCTGAACGAAGGTGAGCGCGTTAACGTAGGGAATGTGACTTTACAGGTGTTGCATTGTCCCGGGCATACGCCCGGCCATATCGTCTTCTTTGACGACCAGTCGCGGCTGCTGATTTCCGGTGACGTGATTTTCAAAGGCGGCGTAGGACGCAGCGATTTCCCGCGCGGCGATCACGGTCAGCTGATTCAGTCGATTAAGCAGAAGCTGTTGCCGCTGGGCGATGACGTGACGTTTATTCCGGGTCACGGTCCGATGTCGACGCTGGGCCATGAGCGGTTACATAACCCGTTCCTTCAGGATGAAATGCCTGTCTGGTAACCAGAAATAAAAAAGCCTGCTTATGCAGGCTTTTTTGTGGATGCAGATTACAGCACCGCGACAATGGCTTCGCACAGTGGTGCCATGTTGTCAGGCGTCATGCCTGCAACGTTCACGCGGCCAGAGGCAACGGCGTACACGCCAAACTCTTCACGCAGACGCAGCACCTGCTCTTTGGTCAGGCCGCTGAAGGAGAACATGCCGTTCTGCTTGATGATGAAGCTGAAATCACGATCGGCACCTTTCTCTGCCAGCGTGTTCACAAACAGCAGGCGCATGCGCTGAATGCGCTGACGCATATCGTTCAGCTCCTGTTCCCAGATAGCGCGCAGCGCATCGTTGCTCAGGATCGTCGCGACCACAGATGCACCGTGTGCCGGTGGGTTGGAGTAGTTAGCGCGGATCGCGGATTTCATCTGGCTGAAGGCGCGATCGACGATTTGCTCGTCAGCGGCCACCAGCGTACAGGCACCCACGCGCTCGTTATACAGGCCAAAGTTCTTGGAATAAGAACTGGCTACGATCAGCTCCTGATGCACCGCAGCGAACGCGCGCAGGCCTTCGGCGTCTTCTTCCAGACCACGGGCAAAGCCCTGGTAGGCGAAGTCGAACAGCGGCAGCCAGCCTTTTTCAACGGACAGCTTAGCCAGCTGTTCCCACTGCTCAAGGGTAGGGTCGATACCGGTTGGGTTATGGCAGCAGCCGTGGAACAGCACCACGTCGCCCGCCTGGGCTTCGTTCAGGCTTGCCAGCAGACCGTCAAAGTCCAGAGCGTGGTTTGCCGCGTCGTAGTAGGCGTATTCACGCACTTCCAGACCCGCGGAATTGAATACGCTCTTATGGTTAGGCCAGCTTGGGTCGCTCACCCACACGCGCTTCACGGAGGTGTTTTTCGCCAGGAAATCTGCCGCCACGCGCAGTGCGCCGGTACCGCCAGGGGTCTGGGCCGTGCGGGCGCGTTTTTCGCTCACAATGGTGCTGCCTTTGCCGAACAGCAGTTCCTGGGTGCAGCGACCAAATTCAGGAATACCATCAATACCGAGGTAGTTTTTGGTGGTTTCGTTTTCCAGCAGGTACTGCTCAGCTTTTTTAACGCTGGTCAGTACCGGAGTTTTGCCGGTTTCATCTTTATATACACCAATACCCAGGTTGATTTTGCCAGGGCGGTCGTCGGCACGAAACAGATCGGCCAGGCCCAGAATTGGGTCGGCAGGAGCGGCAGTAATGTTCTCAAACATGACGAAGTTCCATTGTGATTACAGAAGTGAAATCCGCTATCAGGTTAACGGTAGATTTACAAAATGCCAACCGTTTGCGACGAAAAGCGTGCGGCTTTTCAAAAGTCGCTAAGTTTTATCTGCACAAATAAAAAAAACAGGGCCGAAGCCCTGTTTATTAAGCATATAACAATGCGGTGTGCTGATTAGAACTGGTAAACCAGACCCACAGCGACAACGTCGTCGTTGTTGATGCCCAGCTTGTTGTCGTCTTTCAGCTGGTTGATCTGGTAGTCAACATAGGTGGACATGTTTTTGTTGAAGTAGTAGGTCGCGCCAATGTCGATGTAGTTGATGTAGTCTTCGTCACCGATACCTTCTACGTCTTTCGCCTTAGATTTGTAGTAGGCGATGGATGGACGCAGACCGAAGTCGAACTGGTACTGAGCAACGACAGAGAAGTCCTGAGACTTGTTAGCGAAACCATTGTCCAGACGTGCTGCGTTACGCATTTCGCCGTACACTGCCGCCAGGTAGATGTTGTTCGCGTCATATTTCAGACCGGTTGCCCACTGCTCAGCTTTATCGCCTTCGCCCCAGGCCAGGCTGGTTTGCTGTGCATCAGTACGGTCAGCCGCACCATAAGCACCAACAATGCCGAAGCCTTCGTATTCATAGCTCAGAGAGGTCGCCCAGCCGTCACCGTTAGAACGTAATGCGTCATCACGCTCGTTTTTGCCCAGGTACTGAAGGCCAAAGTTCAGACCATCGACCAGGCCGAAGAAGTTGCTGTTGCGGTATGTTGCCAGACCACCGGTACGGCCTGCGAAGAAGTTATCGCTCGCGCCGGTATCACCACCGAACTCAGGCAGCATATCGGTGATGCCGATTGCGTCATAGACCAGGCCGTAGTTACGACCGTAGTCGAAGGAGCCTGCATCACCAAATTTCAGACCTGCGAATGCCAGACGGGTTTTGTTGCCGTTCTGTGCATCGCCGCCTTCAGAGTTGTTACCCTGGAAGTTGTATTCCCACTGACCGTAACCAGTCAGCTGGTCGTTGATCTGAGTTTCGCCTTTGAAGCCCAGACGCGCGTAAGTTTTGTCGCCATCGTTGCCTGCGAAGTCAGAGAAGTAGTGCAGGCCAACTGCTTTACCGTAAAGATCTAATTTGTTGCCGTCTTTGTTATAGATTTCAGCAGCGTTTGCTGCACCGGCTACCAGCAGGGCAGGGACTACCACTGCCAGGATATTGCGCTTCATCATTATTTATTACCCTCATTGGTTTTTTTATGACACTCGCCACCGCCGTCAATAAATTCTGTCAATAAATATTTCCGGAACTATTGATGAGAGTTAGGTGTCTTTTTGTATCTGACAGGCATCTTTCCATTCATAGAAGCGTTTCGCTACACTGAAAGTGCTACAATCTTCAAGATTCGGTTACAAAAAGAAATTATATGTAACTAAATGTGTATTTTAGGGAACTTTGTGAAGCACCTCAAATTTCAGCGGCATCTGGCGAATTAAACATCTCCTTTATTCCTATATATATGATTTGCTTATCTTTAATTTTGCTAAATGCATTACTTATAAACAGAAGCTAAACGGTGTGGATTTTCTTATGACCATAATAAGACGTCCGGATGGCTCTGGATTTGGTTGTTTTTTGTGCTATTAGTTAAGGAATGTATTAAGCGCAATGAGAGTGAGGTTATTTTTTTGTTCACAGATATTTCGTGGAAACAAAACGTAACAGGTAGAGGTTATTGCGGGGTTGTGTTTTAAAGACGCTGACTTTCGACTGACGAAAACTGACATTGCAGGATAAAATAATGGCCAGCGTTTGCTGGCCATAGGTAAGAAGGTCGGTTAGAAGCTTGCGTTACGCGGCGTGCGCGGGAACGGAATCACATCACGCACGTTCTGAACACCGGTAACGTAGGCAATCAGACGCTCAAAGCCCAGACCGAAACCGGAGTGCGGAACGGTACCGTAGCGGCGCAGGTCGCGATACCAGCTGTAGTCAGCCGGGTTCAGACCCATCTCTTGCATACGCGCATCCAGCACATCCAGACGCTCTTCACGCTGGGAACCACCGATGATTTCACCGATGCCCGGTGCCAGGACGTCCATCGCGGCAACGGTTTTACCGTCTTCGTTAAGGCGCATATAGAACGCCTTAATGTCTTTCGGATAGTTTTTCACAACAACCGGCGCTTTAAAGTGCTTCTCTGCCAGATAACGTTCGTGCTCGGAGGAGAGATCCACGCCCCAGTAAACCGGGTTTTCGAACTTCTCGCCGCATTTTTCCAGGATAGCAACCGCATCGGTGTAATCTACCTGCGCGAAGTCCGCGGAGACAAAGCGTTCAAGACGGGCGATAGCATCGTTATCCACACGCTCAGCGAAGAATTTCATGTCGTCTGCGCGCTCTTCAAGAACGGCTTTGAACACGTATTTCAGCATCGCTTCCGCCAGGCCCGCAACGTCGTTCAGGTCGGCAAAGGCCACTTCCGGCTCCAGCATCCAGAATTCCGCCAGGTGACGGCTGGTGTTGGAGTTTTCCGCACGGAAGGTTGGGCCGAAGGTATAGATCCTGGACAGCGCACAGGCATAGGTTTCACCGTTCAGCTGACCGGATACCGTCAGGAAGGCTTCTTTACCAAAGAAGTCTTTGTCGTAGTCGACTTTACCTTCCGGCGTACGCGGCAGGTTTTCCATATCTAGCGTTGAAACGCGGAACATTTCACCTGCACCTTCGGTGTCGGATGCGGTAATCAGCGGGGTAGAAACCCAGAAGTAACCCTGCTCGTTAAAGAAGCGATGCAGCGCCTGCGCCAGGGTGTGACGCACGCGGGCAACCGCACCAATCAGGTTGGTGCGCGGACGCAGGTGCGCGACTTCACGCAGATATTCAATGCTGTGACGCTTTGCAGCCATCGGGTAGGTATCCGGATCTTCAACCCAGCCTGTCACTTCCACAGCAGTCGCCTGAATTTCGAAGCTCTGACCCTGGCCCGGAGAAGCCACCACAACGCCGGTAACGATCACGGAACAGCCTGTTGTCAGGTGCAGAACGTCGTCATTGTAATTGGGCAGAGAATTATTAATGACGGCCTGTACAGGATCAAAGCAGGAACCGTCATAGACGGCGAGGAAGGAGATGCCAGCTTTAGAATCTCGACGAGTACGCACCCATCCGCGCACGGTGACCTCCTGGTCAACGGCGACACGGCCCTGGAGTACGTCGGCTACAGGCACAACGCTCATAATATTCTCTCTGTTAATAGTCGGAAAAAATAAACACTTGTCCGCCCTTATAGGGGGGATATCTATGTTACCTGCCATCCGCTATCAGACAAGTAAATTTCGCAGTCTTAAGAGAAGAAATAAGAAATAAATAAGAGAAGGGGAGCCATGGAGGCTCCCCGAAGCGGTTAGCTGGCTTTTTTCACCAGGGGCAGATCGAAGGCTTTACGTAATGCGCGAACGAACGCTTTGTCATGGCAGATGGTTTTGCCCGGGCTGTCGGATAGCTTCGCCACCGGCTTGCCGTTACATTCCACCAGTTTTATGACAATGTTCAGCGGTTTCACCTGAGGGATATCGCAGGTCAGGCGCGTACCGATCCCGAAGCTAAGATTCACCCGAGAGGAGAAGTGGCGATAAAGGTCAACGGCTTTCGCGAGATCGAGATTATCGGAGAAGACCAGCACCTTACTCATCGGGTCGATACCCAATTTTTCGTAATGGGCAATGGCTTTCTCACCCCATTCCACCGGATCCCCGGAGTCATGGCGTAAGCCCTGATAGCGTTCAGCAAATTCAGGACCAAAGTCGCGCAGGAACGCGTCCATGGTAATACAGTCGGTGAGGGCAATGCCGAGCCGATCCGGGTATTCGTCAAGCCACGCGGCGAGGGCCGCGCGCTGGCTGTTAGCGAGGTCAGGGCTAATTTGCTGGTGTGCCTGGAACCATTCGTGCGCCTGGGTGCCCATCGGGGTTAAATCCAGGCGACGCGCCAGATCGTAGTTGCTGGTGCCAACAAACCACGGCTCCTGCTGAAGGCGTCTGACGATAGCTTCCTGCACGTCGCGTGAGAAGCGGCGGCGCGTGCCAAAGTCCATCAGCCGGAAGCGGGACATATCCAGCCCTTCGGTCAGCTGGTTAAACTCAACAAGTTTATTTTCCAGCGCGGCAACGGCCTGGGTAACGCCGGTTTCCGGGGAACGATAGCGGTGGGCCAGCTCGCTGATTACGGCCAGGAGCGGCACTTCCCACATGATCACTTCGCGCCACGGGCCGGTCAGGCGGATGTCCAGCTTGCCGTTATCATTCGAGACGGTGACCTGTTCCGGGTTATAGCGGAAGTCGCGCAGCCAGTTCAGATAGTCCGCTTTGAAGAACGGCAGGCCAGAAAGCCATTGATATTCGTCATCCTGCAGCGCCAGATGCTGCATGGCATCGACCTGTTCACGAATGGCGTCTGCGTAGATACCCAGCAAGTCGTCACCCCGGCAGCGAAATTCCGCCGCAACATGAACATCATGATAGTGGTGAAACACGGCTTGCTGCATATGCAGCTTGTACGCGTCGGTATCCAGCAACGTATGCAGAACCGGAGAAGCGAATTGAGTCATAGGTGCGCTGTAGCATCCTCTCACGGGAGCGTTTAGTACAATAAACAACTCCGGAGTATACCTTGTTTAATGATTTATTGAACCCCGATCACAACATAAGCACACTTTATGGTCGAGTGCATTTCGTGCCCCGTGTTATAAAAATGTAGCAATAAAGGACGTTGTGCCTGAAAAGATGAACATTCTGCATAGCGCGTTTTACACAACAGGAATATATTGAATCGTTACTCGACAAACGATGCATAAGGTTTTCTATGACACAACAGCCACAAGCCAAATACCGCCACGACTACCGTGCGCCGGATTACCTGATTAGCGATATCGATCTGACGTTTGACCTGGATGCTACAAAAACCGTTGTGACGGCGGAAAGCCAGGTGACGCGCCAGAGCGCGACGGCCGTGCCGCTGCGTCTGGATGGTGAAGACCTGACGCTGGTCTCCCTGCATATTAATGATGAAGCCTGGTCAGACTATAAAGAAGAAGGCAACCAGCTGGTCATCGACAACCTGCCGGAACGCTTTACGCTACGCATCGTGAATGAAATCAGCCCTGCCGCCAATACCGCGCTGGAAGGGCTTTACCAGTCAGGCGTAGCCCTGTGTACCCAGTGTGAAGCAGAAGGTTTCCGCCACATTACCTGGTATCTGGATCGCCCGGACATGCTGGCGCGCTTTACCACGAAAATTATTGCCGATAAAGCGCTGTACCCGTTCCTGCTCTCCAACGGTAACCGTATCGGCGAAGGCGAGCTGGAGAATGGCCGTCACTGGGTGCAGTGGCAGGATCCGTTCCCGAAACCGTGCTACCTGTTTGCGCTGGTGGCAGGGGATTTCGACGTTCTGCGCGACACCTTCAAAACCCGCTCTGGCCGTGAAGTGGCGCTGGAGCTCTTCGTCGACCGTGGAAACCTTGACCGCGCGCCGTGGGCGATGACTTCCCTCATCAACTCCATGAAGTGGGACGAAGAGCGCTTTGGCCTCGAATACGATCTCGACATTTATATGATTGTCGCCGTCGACTTCTTCAATATGGGCGCGATGGAGAATAAGGGCCTTAACGTCTTTAACTCCAAATACGTGCTGGCGCGTACCGATACCGCCACCGATAAAGACTATCTCGATATCGAGCGCGTCATCGGTCACGAATATTTCCACAACTGGACCGGAAACCGCGTCACCTGCCGCGACTGGTTCCAGCTGAGCCTGAAAGAGGGCCTGACCGTCTTCCGCGATCAGGAGTTCAGCTCCGATCTGGGCTCGCGGGCGGTAAACCGCATCAACAACGTGCGTACCATGCGCGGCCTGCAGTTTGCGGAAGACGCCAGCCCAATGGCGCACCCGATCCGCCCGGATAAAGTGATTGAGATGAACAACTTCTACACCCTGACGGTGTATGAGAAAGGCGCTGAAATTATCCGTATGATCCACACCCTGCTGGGGGAAGAGAACTTCCAGAAAGGGATGCAGCTTTACTTCGAGCGTCACGACGGCAGCGCGGCCACCTGCGACGACTTCGTGCAGGCAATGGAAGACGCGTCCAACGTCGATCTCTCTCATTTCCGCCGCTGGTACAGCCAGGCAGGAACGCCGATTGTCACCGTGAAAGACGATTACAATCCGGAAACCGAGCAGTACACGCTGACCATCAGCCAGCGCACGCCGCCAACGGCCGAGCAGGAGGAAAAACATCCGCTGCACATTCCGTTCAGCATTGAACTGTACGACAACGAAGGCAACGCGATCCCGTTGCAGAAGGGCGGGCATCCGGTCCATAACGTGCTGAACGTAACCCAGGCGGAGCAGACCTTTATCTTCGATAACGTCTACTTCCAGCCGGTTCCTGCGCTGCTGTGTGAGTTCTCCGCGCCGGTTAAGCTGGAGTACAAGTGGAGCGATCAGCAGCTGACGTTCCTGATGCGTCACGCGCGCAATGATTTCTCTCGCTGGGATGCGGCGCAAAGCCTGCTGGCGACGTACATCAAGCTGAACGTCAACCGTTACCAGCAGGGTCAGCCGCTGACGCTGCCGGTGCATGTGGCAGATGCCTTCCGCGCCATACTGCTGGATGAGAAGATTGACCCGGCGCTGGCGGCTGAAATTCTGACGCTGCCGTCCGCGACCGAAATCGCGGAGCTGTTCGACATCATTGACCCGATTGCGATTGTGGCCGTGCGTGAAGCGCTGACCCGCACGCTGGCGACCGAACTGGCGGATGAATTCCTCGCCATCTATAACGCCAACAGGCTGGACGCCTATCGCGTGGAGCATGCGGACATCGGCAAGCGTTCCCTGCGCAATACCTGCCTGCGCTACCTTGCGTTTGGCGAGGCTGAGCTGGCAAACGTGCTGGTAAGCAAGCAGTACCACGAAGCGGATAACATGACGGATGCGCTGGCCGCGCTGGCGGCGAGCGTTGCCGCCGAGCTGCCGTGCCGTGACGCGCTGATGCAGGAGTACGACGACAGGTGGCACGAGGATGGTCTGGTGATGGACAAATGGTTCATCCTGCAGGCCACCAGCCCGGCGGCCGATGCGCTGAGCAAGGTCCGCAGCCTGCTCAGGCACCGTTCGTTCACCATGAGCAACCCGAACCGCGTACGCTCGCTGATTGGCGCGTTTGCCAGCAGCAACCCGGCCGCGTTCCATGCCGAAGACGGCAGCGGCTATCAGTTCATGGTGGAAATGCTCACCGAGCTGAACAGCCGTAACCCGCAGGTGGCGTCTCGCCTGATTGAGCCGCTGATCCGCCTGAAGCGCTACGACGCGCAGCGTCAGGCGAAAATGCGAGCCGCGCTTGAGCAGCTAAAAGGGCTGGAAAACCTGTCTGGCGATCTGTACGAAAAGATTGCGAAGGCGCTGGCCTGATAGAAAGCTTAACCCTCCCTCTCCCTGTGGGAGAGGGCCGGGGTGAGGGCATCAGGCATTAGCTTTAATCAACGCGCGCTCATTCACCCCACGCTTCATTACCCTGTCCAGCACTTCCGCCTCCAGCTCTGCCAGTCTTGCAGCGCCCACGCGGCGAGGGCGTGGAATGTCCACCGTCAGATCCAGACCAATTTTTCCCTCTTCTATTAACAGCACCCGGTCGGCCATCGCCACGGCTTCGCTGACGTCGTGCGTCACCAGCAGCACCGTAAAACCGTGCGTCTGCCAGAGAGACGCAATCAGATCCTGCATCTCGATCCGCGTCAGGGCATCGAGCGCGCCGAGCGGTTCATCAAGCAGCAGCAGGCCGGGACGATGGATTAACGCCCGCGCCAGGGCCACGCGCTGCTTTTGACCGCCCGACAGCGCCGCAGGCCATTCACCCGCGCGATCCTCCAGCCCGACCGCGGCGAGTGCCTGCCGGGCCTCCTCCCGCCAGCTGCCTTTCAGACCAAGCCCGACGTTATCCATCACCGTTTTCCACGGCAGCAGGCGCGCGTCCTGAAACATCATGCGCGTATCGTCCTGAATGTTGGCCAGCGGCGTGGTGCCCGCCAGAATGTCACCCCCGTTGGGGGCTTCCAGCCCGGCTAAAAGACGCAGCAGGGTGCTTTTTCCGCCGCCGCTGCGGCCGACAACGGCCACAAACTGTCCGGCGGGAATATGCAGATCCAGCGCGTTCAGAATGGTTTTTTCGCCGTAGCGTTTGGTTACGCCGCTTAACAGCAACGGTGTCCCCTGATTCAGTCGTGCAGTATTCATGCTTTCGCCTCCTGAGCGGTATAGGCCGGGTTCCAGCGCAGCCAGGTACGCTCCAGCCACTGGGCGCTGACGTCTGCGAGTTTGCCGAGCAGGGCATAAAGGATAATGGCAACCACCACCACGTCCGTTTGCAGAAACTCCCGGGCGTTCATCGCCAGATAGCCAATGCCGGAGTTAGCCGAAATGGTTTCCGCCACGATCAGGGTCAACCACATCAGGCCGAGCGCAAAACGCACGCCGACCATGATGGAGGGAAGGGCGCCCGGCAGAATGACATGCGTAAACAGGGCAAAACCCGACAGGCCATAGCTGCGGGCCATCTCCACCAGGCCGCGATCGATATTGCGGATCCCATGCCAGGTATTGATATAGATCGGGAACAGCGTCCCCAGCGCCACGAGAAAGATTTTTGCGCTCTCATCTATGCCAAACCACAGGATGACCAGCGGGATCAGCGCCAGGTGCGGCACGTTGCGCAGCATCTGCACGGAGGTGTCCAGCAGCCGCTCTCCCCAGCGGGAGAGACCGCTGATCAGCCCAAGCGTCAGGCCGATGCTGCCGCCAATCGAAAAACCGATCGCCGCACGCCAGGAGCTGATAGCCAGATGCTGCCACAGCTCGCCGCTGGCGCTTAGCGACCAGAATGCTTCGACAACGCCCTCCGGGGAGGGCAGGATGCGGCTCGACAGCCAGCCGGTTGAAGACGCCAGCTGCCAGACAAGGACAATGCCGACGGGCAAGAACCACGGCGCGGCGCGCAGCAGCCATTTTTGTGCGTTTGCGGACATAGAGGCTCCTTAGCTTTGCGCGACTTTTCCCGGAATAAACGCGTTCGCCACCGCTTCGCCCTGCAGCTGAAGCTGCCGCGGCTGCGGAATGTCCGGAACAGCGACATCCAGATGCGGGAACAGCAGCTCGCCCACCCTGTACGCCTCTTCCAGATGCGGATAGCCGGAGAGGATAACGCTATCGATGCCCAGCTCCGCGTATTCATTGATGCGTGCCGCTACGGTTGGGCCGTCACCTACCAGCGCCGTACCGGCGCCGCCGCGCACCAGACCTACGCCGGCCCACAGGTTCGGGCTGATTTCCAGATTTTCTCGCCTGCCGTTGTGTAGCGACGCCATCCGGTGCTGACCCACGGAGTCGGTACTGGCAAACGCCGCCTGTGCCCTGGCGATGGTGTCGTCGTCCAGATGGGAAATTAACCGGTCGGCGGCCTGCCAGGCCTCTTCGCTGGTTTCGCGCACAATCACGTGCAGGCGAATACCGAAGCGCACCTTGCGGCCATGTTCAGCCGCTTTAGCGCGTACCTGGGCAATTTTTTCCTTCACCAGCGCAGGCGGCTCGCCCCAGGTCAGATAGAGATCGACCTGCTCAGCCGCCAGATCCTGCGCCACGTCCGATGAACCACCGAAATAGAGGGGAGGGCGCGGCTGCTGAACCGGCGGGAAGTAGAGTTTCGCATCCCGAACGTGGATATGTTTTCCTTCGAAGGTGACGGTTTCACCCTCCAGCAGCCGTCGCCAGACGCGTGTGAACTCGGCGGAGGCTTCATAACGTTCGGTGTGATCGAGGAACACGCCGTCTCCCGCCAGCTCCTGCGGATCGCTGCCGGTGACCAGATTGAACAGCGCGCGCCCGTTGGATAGCCTGTCCAGCGTTGCCGCCTGACGCGCCGCGACGGTTGGCGATACCACGCTCGGGCGCAGCGCCACCAGGAATTTCAGACGCTGGGTGACGGGGATCATTGAGGCGGCAACCAGCCAGGCATCCTCGCACGAGCGGCCCGTCGGGATCAGCACCCCGGTAAAACCGATGCGGTCTGCCGCCTGTGCTATCTGCTGAAGGTAGCCGTGGTCGACCGGGCGAGCGCCTTCTTCTGTGCCAAGATAGCGTCCATCACCGTGGGTGGGTAAAAACCAGAAAAGATTCAGACTCATGATTTTTTTCCTTCAGTGCCTGCGGGTTGCCAGATGCGTTCGCGAATATTTACCTGCTTTGGAACCAGGCGGTTTTGATAAAAAAGATCTGCCGTTTGCTGCTGGAGGGCGGCAACGCGCGCGTCAACCGGGGCGATGGTGGTTGGTGGACGGTGGTCAAGGTAGGTGGCAATCACCGGCTCAGGCAAGCCCATGGTTTTTGCGAGCAGCGTTACGCTCTGCTGACGCTGGGTCTGGGTCAGCGCATCGGCCTGCGTGAAGGTATCGAGCACCTCCTGAATAAAAGCGCCGTTCTTTTCGGCGTACGGACGCGCTGCCAGGTAGAACGAACCCGTCTGTTTCAGGGACGTGCCGTCTTTCAGCACCCGCACGCCGCCCTGCAGCAGGGCGGCAGAGTAGTACGGATCCCAGATAGCCCAGGCATCAACGTTCTTTTGCTGGAACGCCGCGCGCGCATCGGCAGGCGTCAGGTAAACGGGCTGGATATCGGTGAACGACAGGCCAGCCTCCTGCAACGCGCGCAGCAGCAGGTTGTGCGAGCTGGAGCCTTTCTGGAAAGCAACCTTATGCCCTTTCAGATCGGCGACGCGTTTAATCCCGCTATTTTCCGGCACCAGGATCACCTCTGCCTTGGGCTTCGCGGGTTCAACGCCAACGTAAACCAGATCCGCCCCGGCTGCCTGCGCAAAGATCGGCGGAATGTCGCCGGTGCTGCCTAAATCAATACTCCCGACGTTCAGCGCCTCCAGCATTTGGGGGCCGGCAGGGAATTCGACCCAGGAGAATGTGGTGTCCGGGAAGCGTTTTTCCAAAAGCGCGTGGCTTTTCGCCAGCACCATGCTGACGCTGCCTTTCTGATAGCCAATGCGCAGGCTCTCCGGTGCGGCCTCCGCCGCGTGTGCCAGCGACGCGACTGCCAGCAGGCCCGCCAGCCCGATACGGGTAAGGATTTTAAACATGCGCTACTCCTTGTGGTTGACGACGTGCCTCTGCATGGCGTTCCCGGCGGTTCAGGGCGTGCCAGAAGGTATCAAGCGCGCTGTCGAGGCGGGTTTGCAGGTTCGGGGTGAAGTGTGGCTTGTGCTGGTAGTCAATAACCTGTGAGTCGTCTGCGAAGACGCCGTGCAGGATCTCCTGCGCCTTCAGCGCGTTCAGTACGGGCTTGAGGGCGTAATCCACCGCCAGCAAATGGGCCACGGTACCGCCGGTGGCCAGCGGCAGGACGACCTTGCCGTCCAGCGCGCGTTCGGGCAGCAGGTCGAGCAGGGTTTTCAGCGCACCCGAAAAAGAGGCTTTATAAATGGGCGTCGCGACGATCAGTCCATCCGCGCCTTTAAGCTGTTCTGTCAGGGTTTTCAGCGCCGGGCTGTCAAAGCGGGCGTAGAGCAGATCCTCAGGGTCGAAATTGTGCAGATTCCAGTGGCATACCTCCACATCCAGAGCATTAAGCTTATCGCGGGCGTATTCCAGCAGGGCGCTGGAGCGAGAGGGGAAGCGCGGGCTTCCGGCCAGAGTAATGACGCGCATGGTTGCTCCTTATAACTAATTGTTTGCTTTTATCTAACATTCATAACAATTTTCAGGAGTGTGACATTGCGCCGTTATTCCACTAAATGATTTATCCTCAGGTGAAATGCCAAAAAATGCATAAGAAGTCTTCCCGAAGGAAACGATTGCGTTTTACTCGGCTTTTTTTGCCACAGGTCAATTCCCTTTCCGTGCCGGATCGCACATAATCCCCTCCCGGTTTGCACACCGGGAATCCAGGAGAGTTCATGTACTACCCCTTCGTTCGTAAAGCCCTTTTCCAGCTCGATCCAGAGCGCGCTCATGAATTGACGTTTCAGCAGTTACGCCGCATTACCGGAACGCCTTTAGCGGCGCTGGTGCGCCAGAACGTGCCGGAAAAACCTGTGCAGTGCATGGGCCTGACCTTCAAGAATCCGCTGGGCCTCGCGGCCGGCCTGGATAAAAATGGCGAATGCATTGATGCACTCGGTGCGATGGGCTTTGGCTCGATCGAAATCGGGACGGTGACGCCGCGCCCGCAGCCGGGTAACGACAAGCCGCGCCTGTTCCGCCTGGTCGAAGCCGAAGGGCTGATCAACCGCATGGGCTTTAATAACCTCGGTGTCGATCATCTGGTAGAGAACGTAAAAAAAGCCCATTTTGATGGCGTGCTGGGTATTAATATCGGTAAAAATAAAGACACCCCAGTCGAGCAGGGTAAAGATGACTATCTGATTTGTATGGAAAAAGTCTACGCCTATGCCGGTTATATCGCGGTGAATATTTCATCACCAAACACCCCAGGGCTGCGTTCATTACAATATGGCGAAGCGCTCGACGATCTTCTCAGCGCCATTAAAAATAAACAAACGGAGCTGCAGGCGAGCCACCATAAATATGTTCCGGTCGCGGTTAAGATCGCCCCGGATCTTTCTCCTGAAGAATTGATCCAGGTTGCCGACAGTTTAGTTCGCCATAATATTGATGGCGTTATTGCGACCAATACGACGCTCGATCGATCCCTCGTTCAGGGAATGAAAAACTGTGACGAAGCGGGTGGTTTAAGCGGCCGTCCGGTACAATTAAAAAGCACCGAAATTATTCGCGCACTTTCTGCGGAATTAAAAGGCCAGCTGCCGATTATTGGGGTGGGCGGCATTGATTCCGTCATCGCTGCGCGTGAAAAGATGGCGGCGGGCGCATCGCTGGTGCAAATTTATTCCGGCTTTATTTTTAAAGGGCCGCCATTGATTAAAGAAATTGTCACCCATATCTAATCTTTTCTCTTAATCAGACAACCAGGGCTTTATTTCCAGCCCTGGTTGTTTTATATTCCGTCATTGTTGCTTATTTAGACATTATAGTCTTTTATTACTAGTGTTATAAACGAAGCGGCAAACAGGACATTTTTAGTACAGGACGTTTGGGGACGGGAGAGAAACATGCGAATTAAACCTGACGATAACTGGCGCTGGTATTATTGCGAAGAGCATGACCGAATGATGCTCGACTTAGCCAATGGCATGTTGTTTCGCTCTCGTTTTGCGCGCCGGATGCTCACGCCAGACGCGTTTGCCCCCTCAGGCTTTTGCGTTGACGATGCCGCGCTCTATTTCTCTTTTGAAGAAAAATGCCGCGATCTCGATCTTTCCAAAGAACAGCGCGCCGAACTGGTATTAAACGCGCTGGTGGCAATCCGCTTCCTGAAACCCCAAATGCCGAAAAGCTGGCATTTCCTCGCGCACGGCATGAGCTGGACCCCGGCCACGGGCGATGCGGCCAGCGTGAGCCTGAGCGATACCGAAGAAGAGGTGAGTTTGCTGGTAGTTGAACCCGGCGAAAACGCCGCGCTCTGTTTGCTGGCACAGCCCGGCGTGACCATTGCCGGGCGAGTGATGCAGTTAGGTGATGCCATCAAGGTAATGAACGACAGGCTGAAGCCACAGCTGCGCGTAGATTCCTTCAGCCTCGAACAGGCGGTTTAAGCTTCCAGCTGTACGGACGTTTTCGGTACGCAGCTACAGCACAGGATCGTGCCGTCATTGCCAATCGCGGATTTCTTCAGAGCACTCACCTCACCGTCTACCAGCCTGATGCGGCAGCATCCACAAATTCCCGCCCGACAGGAATACGGTACGCGAATACCCGCCTGCTCCAGCTGCTCCAGTAGTACCTGCTGATTGTTACCCCGGATAACTTTGCCTTCCCAGTGAATATCCACCGCGGAAGCGACGTTGGTCACGGCGTCGACCATCTCTTCTTCCTGACCTGCGCCATATACGCGTGCCGGACCGCGGGTGAGGATTTCGACCTCGTCGCCCACGCGGATCGCGCCGCTTGAGCGGGGGATGAGGTTCTGACCGAAATCGACGTCGCCGCTGTCCTGCGCGGTACGGAATGACTGCAACGTTTTCAGCGGTTCGCCGGAAGGATGCTTCTGGCCTTTTTCCGGGCTGACGGTGGTGAAAATACAGCGGCTGCACGGTTTCACCACGTCAAAAATCACGCTGCCGATGCGGATCGTTTTCCAGGTATCTTCATCCCAGGCATCCGCTCCGGTCACCACCAGATTCGGGCGAAACTGCTCCATCTGCACGCTGGCTTTACAGCGGTTTTGTAGGTCGCGAAGCGAGGCCTCGTTGGTCAGCAGGAATGGAAAACCATCCGCGAAGGAGAGGGGGACCGCGTTGTGGCGCTTAACGCGACGGGTCAGGGCTGGCCCAACCCAGCGCAGCTGAACGTTACGGGAGAAAAAGCCGCTCAGCCACTGGTTTATAGCGTCCGGGGCGATACGCGCGGTAAAATGATTCCCCCACACCTCCGTTGGCGCATCCACCGGCGCAAAATCGGTAAAGCGAACCACCGCGCTCGATCCGTCCGGCGCGGTCAGGTGCAAACCGTCATGAAGCGGGGAAGGGGTAAAGCGAACCATCTGCGGGAACTGGCGTGCCGTAATGAACGTACCGTCAGGCTCGGTGACCATAAATATGCGATCGAAGGCAAATCCGCTTATATCGGCCAGCGCGTGCGTAACGCCGATACCGCGCATGGATTTCACCGGATGAATAAAAAGCCTGGATAACGTCGCCACTGCACACTCCCGCAAAAGAAAATAAGCCTTCAACTTTATGACATACACGCCATATTAGCTATAATGCGCGACAATTTTCTAAGAGTAAAAGTGACGATATGAATTCTCTGTTTGCCAGTACGGCCCGTGGGCTGGAAGAGCTGTTAAAAACTGAACTGGAAGGCCTGGGCGCGAGAGAGTGCCGGGTGGTTCAGGGTGGTGTCCATTTTGAGGGCGACACGCGGCTTATTTACCAGAGCCTGATGTGGAGCCGTCTGGCGTCGCGCATCATGCTGCCGATGAAAGAGTGCAAGGTCTACAGCGATCTTGATCTCTACACCGGCGTACAGATGATCGACTGGACAGAGATCTTCACCCCGGACGCCACCTTTGCGGTGCATTTCAACGGCGTCAACGATGAGATCCGCAACAGCCAGTACGGTGCTCTGCGCGTCAAAGACGCCATTGTCGACTGCTTCACGCGTCGAAATAAGGAACGCCCGAACGTTGACCGCGAAAACCCGGATCTGCGTATCAACGTCTGGCTGAACGGCGACACCGCCAGCATATCCCTGGATCTGAGCGGCGCGGGCCTGCATCTGCGCGGCTATCGCGACCGCACCGGGATGGCGCCCATCAAAGAAACGCTGGCTGCGGCCATCGTCATGCGCTCCGGCTGGCAGCCGGGTACGCCGCTGCTCGATCCGATGTGCGGTTCCGGCACGCTGCTGATTGAAGCCGCGATGCTGGCTACCGACCGTGCGCCAGGCCTGCACCGTGGACAGTGGGGCTTTAAAGGCTGGGCACAGCACGATGAAGCCCTCTGGAAAGAGGTGAAGGACGACGCGCAGACCCGCGCGCGCAAGGGGCTGGCGGAGTACACGTCTCGTTTTTATGGTTCGGACAGCGATGCCCGCGTCATTGAACGCGCCCGCAGCAACGCCCGCCGCGCCGGGATCGGCGAGCTGATTCATTTTGACGTCAAGGACGTTGCGAACCTGACCAACCCGCTGCCTAAGGGCCCGTACGGTACGGTGATCAGCAACCCGCCTTACGGCGAACGTCTGGGCAGCGAGCCGGCGCTGATTGCGCTGCACAGCCTGCTGGGCCGCAACATGAAAGCGCATTTCGGCGGCTGGAATCTCTCCCTGTTTAGCGCCTCGCCGGAGCTGCTGAGCTGCCTGCAGCTGCGTGCGGATCGCCAGTACAAGGCGAAAAACGGCCCGCTGGACTGCGTGCAGAAAAACTACCATCTGGCCGAGACGGCGGCGGACAGCAAGCCCTCCGGCGTAGCGGAAGATTACGCCAACCGCCTGCGCAAAAACCTGAAGAAATTTGAGAAGTGGGCGAAGCAGGAAGGGATCGAATGCTATCGCCTGTACGACGCTGACCTGCCGGAATACAACGTGGCGGTTGACCGCTATGCGGACTGGGTGGTTGTTCAGGAGTATGCCCCGCCGAAAACCATTGATGCGCAAAAAGCGCGTCAGCGTATGCTGGACGTCATTGCGGCGACCATCGCCGTGCTCGGCATTTCGCCAAACAGGCTGGTGCTGAAAACCCGTGAACGTCAGAAAGGTAAAAATCAGTATCAGAAAATGGGCGAGAAGGGCGACTTCATCGAAGTGGGCGAATATAACGCTCGCCTGTGGGTTAACCTGACCGACTATCTTGATACCGGCCTGTTCCTCGATCACCGTATCGCCCGCCGCATGCTGGGCCAGATGAGCAAAGGCAAAGATTTCCTTAACCTCTTCTCATACACCGGCAGCGCCAGCGTACATGCAGGGCTTGGCGGCGCGCGCAGCACCACCACGGTGGATATGTCCCGCACCTATCTGGAGTGGGCGGAGCGTAACCTGCGTCTCAACGGCTTAACCGGGCGTCAGCATCGTCTGTTGCAGGCGGACGTGCTGGGCTGGCTGCGCGATACGGATGAACAGTTCGATCTGATCTTTATCGATCCACCGACGTTCTCTAACTCCAAGCGCATGGAGGATAGCTTTGATGTTCAACGCGATCACCTGCGCCTGATGACCGACCTGAAGCGCCTGCTGCGTAAGGGCGGCACCATTATGTTCTCGAACAACAAGCGCGGATTCCGCATGGATCACGACGGCCTGGCCGAACTGGGACTGAAAGCACAAGAAATCAGCCAAAAAACGCTGTCTCAGGACTTTGCCCGTAACCGTCAAATCCACAACTGCTGGCTTATCTCCGCGGTCTGAAAGGAAAAATAAATGTCTTTAATTAGTATGCACGGCGCGTGGCTCTCTTTCAGCGACTCGCCGCTTCTCGATAATGCAGAGCTGCATATCGAAGATAACGAGCGCGTCTGCCTGGTTGGCCGTAACGGCGCGGGCAAATCGACGCTGATGAAAATCCTTAACCGCGAGCAGGGGCTGGACGATGGACGCATTGTTTACGAACAGGATCTGATCGTCTCTCGTCTGCAACAGGATCCACCGCGTAACGTCACCGGCAGCGTTTATGATTTCGTGGCGGAAGGTATTTCTGAGCAGGCGGAATACCTGAAGCGCTACCACGAGATTTCGCATCTGGTGATGACTGACCCGAGCGACAAGAATCTCAACGAGCTGGCTAAGGTGCAGGAGATGCTCGATCACCACGGCCTGTGGCAGCTGGAAAACCGCATTAACGAAGTGCTGGCGCAGCTTGGCCTCGAAGCGGATATGGAGCTGTCGGCGCTGTCCGGCGGCTGGCTGCGTAAAGCGGCGCTGGGCCGTGCGCTGGTGAGCGGACCTAAGGTGCTGCTGCTGGACGAACCGACGAACCACCTGGATATCGAAGCGATTGACTGGCTGGAAGGTTTCCTGAAAACCTTTAACGGCACCATTATCTTTATCTCGCACGACCGTTCGTTTATCCGCAATATGGCGACACGCATCGTCGATCTCGATCGCGGCAAACTGGTGACCTATCCGGGCGATTACGATACCTACCTGCTGGAGAAAGAAGAGAACCTGCGCGTGGAAGAGCTGCAAAATGCTGAGTTCGACCGCAAGCTGGCGCAGGAAGAGGTGTGGATCCGTCAGGGCATTAAAGCGCGTCGTACCCGTAACGAAGGCCGCGTTCGCGCCCTGAAGGCGATGCGTCGCGAACGCAGCGAACGCCGTGAGGTGATGGGCAGCGCCAAAATGCAGGTTGAAGAGGCGTCCCGCTCCGGCAAAATCGTCTTCGAAATGGAAAACGTTAACTATTCGGTCGACGGTAAAGTGCTGGTGAACGATTTCTCCGCGCAGGTACAGCGCGGCGACAAAATTGCGCTTATCGGCCCGAATGGCTGCGGTAAAACCACGCTGCTGAAGCTGATGCTGGGCCAGCTCCAGGCCGACAGCGGCCGTATTCACTGCGGCACCAAGCTGGAAGTGGCGTACTTCGACCAGCACCGCGCCGAGCTGGATCCAGACCGCACGGTGATGGATAACCTTGCCGAAGGTAAGCAGGAGGTGATGGTTAACGGCAAGCCGCGCCACGTGCTGGGCTACCTTCAGGACTTCCTGTTCCATCCAAAACGCGCCATGACCCCGGTGCGCGCGCTGTCCGGCGGGGAGCGTAACCGTCTTCTGCTGGCGCGCCTGTTCCTGAAACCAAGCAATTTACTGATCCTCGATGAACCGACGAACGACCTGGATGTCGAAACGCTGGAGCTGCTTGAAGAACTGATTGATGGCTATCAGGGCACGGTGATGCTGGTTAGCCACGACCGTCAGTTCGTCGATAACACCGTGACCGAGTGCTGGATCTTCGAAGGCGAAGGCCGGATTGGTCAGTACGTTGGCGGCTATCACGACGCGCGCGGGCAGCAATCCCAGTCCCTGGCGCAAAAACAGGCCAGGACCAAAAGCGTAGCGGAACCCGTTGTTGCAAAAGCAGAAACGGCCAAAAAATCACCGGCTAAAATGAGCTATAACCTGCAGCGCGAACTGGAAGGCCTGCCACAGCGTCTGGAAGAGCTGGAAGCCGCGCTGGAAGCGCTGCAGATTCAGGTTGCTGATGCGTCATTCTTTACGCAGCCTCACGACTATACTCAGAAAGTACTGGCTGAGCTCTCCCAGGCCGAGCAGGCGCTGGAGGAAGCGTTTGAGCGCTGGGAGTATCTTGAGTCTCTGAAAAACGGCGCATAAACAGGGATAAACTATGTGTGACCAGCACCATGCCGATCGGCATATTCTATGCTCGCAGTGCGATATGCTTGTGGCGTTGCCAGAGCTTGGTCACGGACACAAGGCTGCCTGCCCGCGCTGTGGGGCGACGCTAACAACCGCGTGGGACGCGCCCAGGCAGCGTCCTACCGCTTATGCGCTGGCAGCCTTATTCATGCTGCTGCTCTCCAATCTCTTCCCTTTCATCTACATGAAGGTGGGGGGGATGACCAGCCAGGTAGATTTACTGGAAATCCCGAACGTCATGTTCTCGGAGGACTACGCCAGCCTCGGCACCTTCTTCCTGCTGTTCGTACAGATAGTTCCGGCCTTTTGCCTGGTCGTCATCCTGCTGCTGGTTAACCGCGTCAGGATGCCGCTCTCCCTCAAAATCAAACTCGCGCGCGTTTTGTTCCAGCTGAAAAGCTGGGGGATGGCGGAGATCTTTCTGGCGGGGGTACTGGTCAGCTTCGTGAAGCTGATGGCCTACGGCGACGTGGGAATTGGCAGCAGCTTTATACCCTGGTGCCTGTACTGCGTGTTGCAGCTGCGCGCCTTTCAGTGCGTAGACCGACGCTGGGCCTGGGACGATATCGCCCCGGCGCCGACGCTGTCGCAGACGGTTAAGGTGGGCGTGCCGGGCATTCGTCAGGGGCTTCGCTCCTGCTCCTGCTGCACCGCCATCCTGCCCGCAGAGGTTGAGGTGTGTCCGCGCTGTGAAACAAAGGGGTACGTGCGGCGTAAAAATAGCCTGCAATGGACGATGGCGCTGCTGGTGACCTCCATCATGCTTTATCTGCCCGCCAATATCCTGCCGATCATGATCACCGACCTGCTCGGCGACAAAATGCCTTCGACCATCCTGGCCGGGGTTATTTTGCTGTGGGGGGAAGGGTCGTACCCGGTTGCGGGGGTGATTTTCATCGCCAGCATTATGGTGCCGACCTTAAAGATGATTGCGATTGCCTGGCTTTGCTGGGATGCGAAAGGGCACGGAAAGCGCGACAGTGAACGTATGCACCTGATTTATGAGGTTGTGGAATTTGTTGGCCGCTGGTCGATGATTGACGTGTTTGTGATAGCGGTTCTCTCTGCGCTGGTGCGCATGGGCGGGCTGATGAGTATTTATCCCGCGATGGGAGCGCTGATGTTTGCGTTGGTCGTCATTATGACCATGTTTGCGGCCATGACCTTCGACCCTCGTTTATCGTGGGATCGTGAGCCCGAGACAAGCCATGAGGAAGAGTAAGAGCATGGAAAATAAGAGTGGAGAGGCTAAAGTGCAGAAGGTCAGAAACTGGTCGCCGGTGTGGATATTCCCCATCGTGACCGCGCTGATCGGCGCATGGATCCTGTTTTATCATTACAGCCATCAGGGCCCGGAAGTCACGCTAATCACCACCAATGCAGAAGGCATTGAGGGCGGTAAAACCACCATCAAAAGCCGCAGCGTGGATGTGGGCGTGGTCGAAAGTGCGACCCTGACGGATGACTTAACCCATGTAGAAATTAAGGCTCGCCTGAATGCCGGCATGGAAAAACTGCTGCATGAAGATTCCGTCTTTTGGGTGGTTAAACCCCAGGTCGGCCGTGAAGGGATCAGCGGGTTAGGAACGCTCCTGTCAGGGGCTTACATTGAGCTTCAGCCTGGCAACAAGGGTATCCAGCCCGCGAGCTATGAGCTGCTGGACTCTCCGCCGCTTGCGCCGCCGGACGCTAAGGGGATCCGCGTCATTCTGGACAGTAAAAAAGCGGGCCAGCTCTCGCCGGGCGATCCTGTGCTGTTCCGCGGCTATCGCGTCGGTTCGGTTGAGACCAGTACGTTCGATCCGCAAAAGCGGACCATCAGCTATCAGCTTTTCATCAATGCGCCGAACGACCGGCTGGTGACCAGCAACGTGCGCTTCTGGAAAGACAGCGGGATCGCGGTCGATCTGACTTCGGCGGGGATGCGCGTAGAGATGGGATCACTCACCACCCTGTTTGGCGGGGGCGTCAGCTTTGACGTACCGGAAGGTTTGGATCTCGGACAGCCGGTGGCGGAGAAAACCGCCTTCAGGCTGTTTGACGATCAGAAAAGCATTCAGGATGCGCTCTATACCGATCACATCGACTATCTGATGTTCTTTAAGGATTCGGTGCGCGGCCTGCAACCGGGAGCGCCGGTCGAGTTCCGCGGTATCCGTCTGGGGACAGTGGGACAGGTGCCTTACTTTGTTCCGGGTCTTAAGCAGATGCTTGATGATGATTACCGTATTCCGGTGCTGATCCGCATTGAGCCTGAGCGTTTGATTAACCAGATTGGTCAGGATCAGGATATCGGCGAGCACATCACCGACCTGATGAACCGCGGTCTGCGCGGCTCGCTGAAAACCGGTAACCTGGTGACGGGTGCGCTGTATGTCGATATGGACTTCTATCCAAAAGCGCCACCAATGACGGGGATCCGCGAATTTGGCGGTTATAAAATTATCCCTACGGTGAGCAGTGGCCTGGCGCAGATCCAGCAGCGCCTGATGGAAACGCTGGATAAGATTAACAATCTGCCGCTGAATCCAATGCTTGAGGCTGCAACGGGATCGCTGCAACAGAGTCAGGCGACGATGCGACGACTGCAAACCACGCTGGATAATATCAACAAGCTCACCGCCAACCAGTCCATGCAGCAGCTGCCGCAGGATATGCAGAAAACGTTGCGCGAACTGAACCGCAGTATGCAGGGCTTCCAGCCTGGTTCAGCGGCCTACAACAAAATGGTGGCGGACATGCAGCGTCTTGACCAGGTCTTACGCGAGCTCCAGCCAGTGTTGAAAACGCTCAACGAGAAGAGCAACGCGCTGGTGTTTGAAGCGAAAGATAAAAAGGATCCTGAGCCTAAGAGGGCGAAACAATGAAAAAATGGCTAACTATCGTGGGCGCGCTGTTATTAACGGCCTGTAGCTCGGGAAGTGATAACAAAAGCTACTATCAGCTGCCCATGGGCGCGCAGCCGGGCGCTCAAAGCATCGCCTCGCAGGGCAGCCGGCTGCTGTGGGTCGAGCAGGTTGCGGTGCCGGATTATCTGGCTGGCAACGGGGTTGTCTACCAGACCAGCGACGTGCAGTACGTGATCGCCAGCAATAACCTGTGGGCCAGCCCGCTGGATCAGCAGTTACGCAATACGCTGGTGGCAAATCTGAGCGGTCAGCTCCCCGGCTGGGTCGTGGCCTCACAGCCTTTGGGAAGCGATCAGGACACGCTGAATGTTAACGTAACGGGCTTCCACGGCCGCTATGACGGTGCCGTTGTCATCAGCGGGGAGTGGCTGCTGAACCATCAGGGACAGCTGATCAAGCGTCCTTTCCATCTTGAGCTGAAGCAGCAAAAAGATGGATATGACGAGATGGTGAAAGTGCTGGCACAGGGTTGGGCGCAGGAGTCGACCGCCATTGCCAGAGAGATTTCCCGGCTACCATAAGTAAAATTCATAGTATTAAGCCGCTCTCAGCTTGTCGCTGATTGCGGCTTTTTTTTCGTTTTGGCTTCAGGCTGTTACTTGTGCCGCATCACATTTTTTGTACAAACGATCTTCCGCATAGCTCACAAATATGACACCCGTATGAATTTTGAACGTTGACGCTGAGGCTGATTCGGGGTATTCGTTAACTGTGCTTGCACATATTGCAACCACTGTTTTCTTTCCACCAGACAAAAGAATGAGGGAAACGAGGCATGAAGAGACAGAAACGAGATCGCCTGGAAAGGGCTCATCAACGTGGTTATCAGGCTGGCATCGCCGGACGTTCAAAAGAAATGTGTCCCTACCAGGCCTTAAATCAAAGGTCTCAATGGTTAGGGGGCTGGCGAGAAGCCATCGGAGACAGGGCAGTACTTGCCTGATACCGTCTCTTTAAAAAGAAACCTCCGCAATGCGGAGGTTTCGCCTTTCTGGAGGAGGCTAAAAGCCGCTATCAGAAAGCAGAGGTATCCTGGAACAGACCCACTTTCAGATCGTTCGCGGTATAGATCAGACGACCATCAACCAGCACTTCGCCATCCGCCAGGCCCATAATCAGACGACGGTTAACGATGCGTTTGAAATGGATGCGGTAGGTGACTTTCTTCGCGGTAGGGAGAACCTGACCGGTGAATTTCACTTCGCCAACGCCCAGCGCGCGGCCTTTGCCTTCACCGCCAAGCCAGCCCAGATAGAAGCCAACCAGCTGCCACATTGCATCGAGGCCGAGGCAGCCAGGCATTACCGGATCGCCAATAAAGTGGCAACCGAAGAACCACAGGTCCGGGTTGATATCGAGTTCTGCTTCTACGTAACCCTTATCAAAGTTGCCGCCGGTTTCGGTCATTTTCACGACACGGTCCATCATCAGCATATTTGGGGCCGGTAACTGCGGGCCATTCGCGCCAAACAGTTCACCGCGACCAGAGGCAAGAAGGTCTTCTTTAGTATAGGATTCGCGTTTATCTACCATGTTCTCAGTAAGCCTTATTTTAGTGAAGGACGCAGGATAGCTAACACGTGTACGCTGAACAAGTCCGATCAGTTTGCACTAAACCAACTTAACCAGCGTAACGGCCACGGATAACGATGACGAGCATCCTGCTGTGTCGCCTGAGCAATACGTTCCTGAATGGTTTGCATCAGGGTGGTCTGTCCTTCGCCATCCCAGACCAGGTTTGTCAGTAAGGGTAGTGCATCCTCAACGCCTTCGATGGCCCAGATGAAGAATTGTTCCTGCTCTACCGCGTCCAGAATCGCCTGGCTCAGGCTCAAATGACGGGCGTTAGGGGCTGGAATAATAACGCCCTGTTTGCCGTTTAAACCGCGCTGCTCGCAGATGGCAAAGAAACCCTCAATTTTTTCATTCAGTCCGCCGACCGGCTGAGCACGACCAAACTGATCCACGGAGCCGGTGATCGCGATGTTCTGATTGATTGGCACTTCTGCCAGGGCACTGATCAGCGCGCACAGCTCGGCCATAGAGGCGCTATCGCCGTCGACTTCACTGTAGGACTGCTCAAAGGTCAGAGAGGCAGAGAAGGGGATCTGTTGCTCAAGCTGGAGCTCAGACATCAGGAAGGCCTGCATAATCATCATGCCTTTGGCATGAATGTTTCCCCCCAGCTCGGCCTTGCGTTCGATATCGGTAAATTCGCCGTCACCAACGTGCACAACACAGCTGATGCGGGAAGGCTCGCCAAAGGCGCGCGGGTGCCCCGGGAACTCGATAACGGATAAGGCGTTGATCTGCCCGATACGTTCGCCTTCGGTTTCCACCAGAATTTGCTCCAGCAGAATTTCATCCTGCATACGGTCAGCAAGATAGCCTTCACGCCATTCGCGCTGGGCCAGCATCTGGGTGAACTGCTCGCCGCTAAACGCGCCGCTGCCGCTGATGACGCCTACTTCACGCAGCTGTTTGCCAATCCAGAGCGGGCAGAGCGGCAGGGTTTCCCGATCGCCGGTATAGCGCACGGCCTCGCGGATTAAGCCGGGCCACGCGTCGTCGGCCGGTGAGGGCAGGGCAAAACGTTCTGCCACGTCCATAACCCAGCTGCACCACTGCGCCATGTCATCGGCATCGGCAATCTGGATATTGTCTTCGTATTCACTGTATACGGCCTGTTCCGCGAGTTCTGGCTCCATTTCCTGGAAATCAGCCAGAGATTCGCGGTCACCCGTCAGCACAACGGTCAGCGAGAGCGGCATCGACGGGACGGATACAGGCAGCGGACGCGAATCGTCGTAACCAATCCAGTCAAAACGCTGCTGCGTTACTATCGTTTTCAGGCGCATCCACAGCAGAGGCTGTGCAAGCAGGGTGCGAAGGGAAATCAGCAGCACGCCGCCGTTCGCGCGGTGTACCAGCCCCGGCTGCAGCGACACTTCACCATTAAACTGACGAAGGCAGCCAAACAGCTGCTCGGCTTCCACCCAGCTGGCGGTAATCACCTCGCCTTTTGCGGCGAAAAGCCCGTCGGCCTGCGTTGACGGTTCGAACGTGACGTCGCGTCCGGCAACATGATAGCGACCGCCAAAAACGGCGTTCGTTTTCGGCTGCAACTGGCGCATGGCATCACCGAGAAGCGTCAGATACTCGGCTTCTTCCGGGGCTTTGAGCAGCATGAAAGGAGATGTCGCCCAGGGGGACGCCATCTGCTCCAGCGCGTAATGCAAACGCGGTTGTGTCTCGCTAAGTATGTATTCGTGTTCTTTTGTGAGGTCTGGCTGTGCAAACAGCTCCTGATAGCTCTCGGTATCCGGAACCAGGTCACGCCATGCAAGTTTCGTAATGGTCAAAGTTGATGTTTTTTAGTCAGATGTAAAACCGTGGAGTATACCGTAAGCGGTGCACTCTGCCCAATCAGGATTCGGGATTTCGTCATGCAGTTAGCCTGTCGTGTTTCACAGGATATGATTTCTTTTCAGCAGATTGCCAAAAAACTGATATTCTGAACAGAGTTACACGGTAACACTGAGATCGCAATGAAATATCAACAACTGGAAAACCTCGAAAGCGGCTGGAAATGGAAGTACCTGGTCAAAAAGCACCGTGAAGGGGAGCTGATCACCTGCTACATCGAAGCCAGCGCGGCACAAGAAGCTGTGGATATGTTGCTGACCCTCGAAAACGAACCGGTACAGGTCAACGGCTGGATTGAGAAACACATTAATCCGGCCCTGTTGAACCGGATGAAGCAAACTATCCGTGCGCGACGTAAGCGGCACTTCAATGCTGAACATCAGCACACCCGTAAAAAATCCATCGACCTGGAGTTTATGGTCTGGCAGCGTCTGGCCGGGCTTGCGCAACGTCGCGGGAAAACTTTGTCAGAAACGGTGGTGCAGCTGATTGAAGATGCCGAACACAAAGAAAAATATGCCAGCCAGATGTCGACGCTGAAAAACGATTTGCAGGCACTGCTGGGTAAAAAATGACGTTTTTACGTTTGTTCAGATAATAAAAAACCCCGCATCGCGGGGTTTTTTTATAAGACGATAACTTATGCCGCAGGCTGAGTTACAACGTCTTTGATACCTTTAACTTCGATCTCTACGCGACGATCTGGTGCCAGGCAGTCGATCAGTGCAGCGCGTGGTTTCACGTTGTCACAGGTAGAACCGGTAACTGGGTTAGATTCGCCCATACCACGTGGGGAGATCTTGTTAGCTGGGATACCTTTAGATACCAGGTAATCAACTACAGACTGTGCACGTTTCTCAGACAGACCCTGGTTGTAAGCGTCAGAACCGATACGGTCGGTGAAGCCCAGAACCACTACAGAACCGTCTTTAGGATCCAGGTTGCTCAGCTGGGTGTACAGCTGATCCAGCGCCTGCTGACCTTCTGGTTTCAGGGACGCTTTGTTGAAGTTGAACAGAACGTCAGACTTCAGAGTGAAGTGCTTGGTCTGTACTTCTGGAGCTGGAGCCGGAGCTGGAGCTACGACTGGCGCATCTTCCTGCTGACCGAAACGGTAAGAAACACCAACGCTCAGCATGCCGTTGTCTGGACGAACGCCAACGGTAGCACCGTCACCGATGTTGTTAACCCACTGGTATTCCAGACGGGTAGCGATGTCACGGGTCATTGCCCACTCAACGCCGCCAGCGAATACTGGAGAAACGCCAGTGTCGTGCTCGTCACCATTGATGCTGTTGCTGGAGTCTGCACGCCATACCATGCCGCCCAGACGGGTGTACACGTCCAGATCGTCAGTTACTGGGTAACCCAGTTTAGCGGTCAGCTGTACGCCTTGAGCTTTAAAAGCGCCATTTACGTTGTCGCCTTTGTAAGGCATACGACCTAACCAGTCGTAACCCATTTCAAAGCCAACATACGGGTTAACCTGATAGCCACCGAACGCACCTGCACCCAGCTGGCTCTCGTGAGTAGGGCCATCGTTGTTCAGGTCGCTGTTGTACCAACCAGTGTCATGGAACTGAGACCAGCCCAGTTTACCACCTGCATACCAGGTATTATCTTTCGGAGCGGCCTGCGCTACGGTAGCGAAGCCAGCCAGTGCCACTGCAATCGCGATAGCTGTCTTTTTCATTTTTTGCGCCTCGTTATCATCCAAAATTTGCCATGAATATCTCCGTCAGAGAAATCACGGTTAAATCCTTCACCGGGGGGCGTGGTCAAATATAAACCTACCGATATCTTCGGCTTAGGCCGAGCACCCCTGGCGATGTAAAGTCTACAACGTAGCTGAAAACTTACAAGTGTGAAGTCCGTCAGGCATATGAAAAAAAAAGGTCCGTATACCCAATATTTAACATTTTTTGAACGAATTTTGTGCAGTAAAATTAACGAGAACCGCGTCAGACAAGCCTTGCCGCAGTTTTGGCGCGTTGAACTTTTTTTGCATCATGAGGTCGAAAAAAATTCCAGGAAAACTCTTAAAATGACTCAATGGTACAAATTTGAGTGAATTTTTAGCCCAGAAAGTTGTCCTCTGCGATAAGAATCTGCACGAACCGGCCGCATAATAAAGCCCATTGCGTTACCTTCTTCTGCTGCTTCAGTCAGACGCAAATGTTCCTCTTCCGTCAGTTCCTCAGGAAGCCAGCCAATCACGACGCTGTAGTTCCCGGTACGTAATGCGCGAACCATCGACTCGACCGTATCACACGGGGAAAGCTGATTAATCTGCATCACCTTCGCCAGCGGCAGGCCAGCGGACTGCACCCACTCGCGGCTCAGTTTTTGCTGAGGCGTCAGCCAGAGCTGCCAGCGAGACTGTTGGCCGAGCTGCTGCAACAGCGGCAAAAGTAAAAGTTGTGTTAACAGCGGCTGGTCTTCACGGTAAACCACTTCACTGATAAGCCCTGTCGATACACGTCCGCTAGAATTCTGCGCAGTATTGCCTGCGGCAGAAGAGGAAGGTGTTGAGTGATTTGCATAGCCTGAAGTGTACATGTTCATTCCAGCCCTGTAGTTACTGTATGGATATACAGTAACCCCTGTATGCATAAAGATCAACCTCATTTTCGGAAAGCAACTCGCAAATTTCATCCATTCCCGGTGAACCTGAAAAAATCATCTTGCCCAACGGCAATAAGTTGCCTATTTTCCTGCTAACGGATCCGTTAGTAAGAAATATCGTGGTTAATGTTTGATTTTTAATGGAATTATCATGAAAAAGATATCTTATGAACGGATTTATCAATCCCAGGAATATCTCTCTCCGCTGGGTGAAATCCGTCATCGTGCCCTGTTTGGCGGTTATACCCTGGCCGTGGATGAAGCGGTATTTGCCATGGTGTCTGACGGCGAACTCTACCTTCGCGCCTGTGAGGAGAGTGCAAAATACTGTGTAAAAAACGCCTCTTCTTTTCTGACGTTAATGAAGCGCGGACGTCCGGTTCTGCTTAATTACTACCGCGTGGATGAAGGCCTGTGGCAAGACAGGGAAAAACTGCTTCAGCTTTCCTCTTTTGCGCTTGATGCCGCCAGGAGAGAGCGCTACCAGCGCCATCAGCGTAACCGGCTGAAGGATCTGCCGAACCTGACCTTTCAGATTGAGGTCCTGCTTTTGGAGGCGGGCATTACTAATGAAGAGACGCTACGGCAGCTGGGGTCTAAGACAAGCTGGCTGAAAATGCGCTCTAAAAATAAGGGGCTGAGTATCCGGGTATTGTTTGCGCTTGAAGGTGCTATAGAGGGATTGCATGAGGCGGCACTCCCGGCGGAGATTCGCCGGGAGCTTACGGAGTGGTTTAATGCGCTGCCCGAGTCGCAGGGGCATCGTTCCGCCAGGTAGCGATCTGCTGACGCAGTCGACAAATTTCCGGCAGCAAAGCGATAAGCAGGCCAATTTGCTGTAGGACCAGCGGCGCTTTGTTGTCGGTGCCCGGGTCAAGATGGGCGATACGCTGCGACAGTTCCTCCAGCGCCTGGTGTACCCGTGGCTCATCCGCGGGCTGATGATGAAGCGCGTCATCAACGTAGCAGACGGCGTCGTCCAGCAGCGCCAGGATACCCGGGTTCGTCAGCCTCTCGCGGTGTGCGCCGAGCGTGGAGATATAGCTGGTGAAGGTATGGTTCAGGCACAGCAGACGGAAGGCCGTTTCCCGCATCTCTGCCGTGGCGCGTGGCTCTGTGGACATATTCGAGACGACGGAAGCCAGTTCGGCATCGGTGTTGTGCGCGTCGCGGCGGGCAATGCGATAGGCCAGACGGTTATCACGGCCCTGATGGTACTGCTCCAGGATGGCATCCAGGTAGCGGCAGTTGGCGTTCATGGCTCTGTCGGACACGCGCGGTAAGTTACGAAAACGCCAGTCAGGCCAGATAAAGCTCACCGCCGCCCAGGCGATAGCGCAGCCAATCAGGGTGTCGATCACGCGGGGGAGGGCAACTTCAAACCCTTCGCCCAGCAGATTGAAGCAGAGCAGAACCAGCAGCGTAATGAACATGGTTGCGTGGGCGTACTGCACGTTACGGAAGGCAAAGAACAGGACGCCGGTGATAACAATGAGGATCAGCTGCCCTTCTACTGATGGCACAAAATAGAGGACCGGCAGCCCGATGGCGACCCCGATTAATGTCCCGACAATACGCAGCGCGAGGCGATGGCGGGTCGCGTTGTAGTTCGGCTGGCAGACGAACAGGCTGGTCAGCAGGATCCAGTACCCGTGGTGCAGCCCCGTTATCTGGATAAAGGCATAGCCCACGCACAGCACCAGCGACATCCTCACCGCGTGGCGAAAGAGCGCCGATTCGGGCGTAAAGTGGCGGCTGAGGCGCAGCCACATATCGCTAAAGCCATTCAGGCTGTCGTCGGCAAGCTGGTTTTCCGCGTCATTACCCGGCATCGCCATGGCCTGCTCAGACTCAATGGTGGCCAGCTGCGCATCAATGGCCCGCAGGTTGTTGAGCAAAAATCCCAGGGCTTTGAACTGTTCCGGCGACGTGCCGCTGGCCTGTACGCGATCGAGCGCTGCATCCAGATGACTGAACGCGCGCTCAAAGCGTGGGTCATGCTGATAGGGCGTGCGCAGCAGTATCGATCGGGCAAGCTGCTGGCAGGCCTGTGACTGCATCGACAGCAGGCGCTGGAAGCGGAACATCACGTCGCTGTAGCGAAACTTTTCGCGCAGGGCCGCGTACTGCACATGCGAGGAGCTGGCACGCTCGTGAATATCCTGGGCGGCAAAGTAATAGTGCAGGGTGCGTCGGGTGCCGCGCTGACCGCGATCGCCGCGCAGGCGGGTGAGCAGGGAGGCTTTCGTCTGGTTTAGCGTGGCGACCAGTTGCCCATTTGCCAGCGCCAGATCGTACAGCGGCGCCTGGCTGTCCTCTTCGATATCCGGATCGAACAGCCGGGATTTCAGCTCCAGATAGTGGGCCAGCTGTTCGTAACTGCGGGCAAGATTGTCCTGCAGGGCGCGAACCGGAAAAATAAGATGCCCGGTTAAGGTCAGCAGGTTATACCAGATAGCGCCCAACAGCAGCAGTACGGGCTGCTGATACCACTGATCGTAAAGGGAGACGCCCAGCATGGTGTAAATGGCAATCAGCAGGGCGCCGAACGCAATGGTGGCATAGCGTTGCCCGAGACCGCCGAGCAAAATGAATCCGCTGGTGGATACCGTCAGCCCGAGGGCGAACAGCCAGGGCCAGGGGAAAAGCAGCTCCACGGAGGCGGAAGCAATAAAGAAGCAGACCAGCGTGATAACCAGGTTACGCAAGCGTCCGGCCAGACGGTCATCGAGATCGGCAAGCGCGCCGGCCACCACCCCAAGCGTGAGAGGGATGGTGAGCTTCACATCGTTCAGCCACCACGGCAGAGCCACGGTGCCGCAGAGGGCGATAAAGATCCTGACGTTATACAGCCAGTTACTGTTCCACGTATAGCGACGAAGCAGGGGGCTTAGCATGAGAGCGGCCTGTCCTTATTTACTGAAAACGACGACGGGCATTGGCTTCACGCGCGGCTTGCGCCACTTCTACCGGAACAACCCGGCGTCCTACCGGCCACAGGGCGATGGTGGCAATTTTAAAATTAGCGATGCCAACCGGAATGCCGATAATCGTAATGCATTGGGCAATACCGGCGAAAATATGCATCAGACACAGCCACCAGCCGAAGAAGATCAGCCACAAAATATTCAGCAGCGTGCCGCCGGTGTTCATCAGGGCACTTTTTCGTTCCGGCTCCAGCTCATCCACGTGTACGGCTTCATTGCCATACGGAACGAGGGACAGCTTAGTGATTTCCCAGCAGGAGCGCGTCAGCGGCAGGGTGAAGATGAGCACGATGCTCACCAGGGTGGCAAAAAGCCAGGAAAGGGTGGTGGCAAAACCGCCAAGGACAAAATTCAACACATTCAGAACGGTACGCATAAACCCTCATTTCCTTCGATATGATTAACGCCCGCTGATTGTAACGTTTTTTTGGGCTGGAGCACCTTAAAACTGGCGGTTAAACTGTCTGACAAATTATTACCTCGTGGATCCGGCAGGATATGGAACTGAAAGCAACTTCAATGGGCAAACGCCTGGCGCAGCACCCGTACGACAAGGTTGTCCTTCTCAATGCGGGCGTCAAAGTCTCCGGTGAACGCCACGAATACCTTATTCCGTTTAATCAGCTTCTGGCTATTCACTGCAAGCGTGGGCTGGTGTGGGGCGAGCTGGAGTTCGTTCTGCCTGCTGAAAAGGTGGTACGGCTGCACGGGACGGAGTGGGCTGAAACCCAACGCTTCCACCACCATCTGAACACGCGCTGGCAGCAGTGGAGCCAGGAGATGAGCGTGATTGCCGCGCAGGTACTGCAACAGGTGCTGGACGATATAGACCAGAGCCATACCCAGCAGAAGTGGCTGACACGTCAGCAAACCGCCGGGCTTCAGCAAAAGATCGCCGAGGCGCTGACGGCATTACCTTTACCCACGGCCCGGCTTGAAGAGTTTGATAACTGCCGCGACGCATGGCGGAAGTGTCAGGCCTGGCTGAGCGATATCGAGAAAAGCCGCCTGGCGCACAATCAGGCCTGGACCGATGCAATGCTCGAGCGCTATGCCGGGTTCTTCAGTACGGTCGAGACGTCGGCCCTCAACCCCGCCCAGGCGCGTGCCGTGGTAAACGGCGAGCAGTCGCTGCTGGTGCTGGCAGGTGCCGGGAGCGGCAAAACGTCGGTGCTGGTGGCGCGTGCGGGCTGGCTTCTGACGACGGGCGAGGCGGGTGCCGACCAGATTTTGCTGCTGGCCTTTGGCCGCCAGGCCGCGCAGGAGATGGATGAACGCATCCAGGCGCGTTTGCATACTCAGGATATCTCGGCGCGCACCTTCCACTCCCTCGCCCTGCATATCATTCAGCAGGGCAGTAAAAAGGTGCCCGTAGTCAGCAAGCTGGAGAACGACGCGCAGGCCCGTCAGGCGCTGTTTATAAAAACCTGGCGACAGCAGTGCAGTGAGAAAAAGGCGCAGGCGAAAGGCTGGCGTCAGTGGCTAGAAGAGGAGCTGAACTGGGAGGTGCCGGAGGGCAGCTTCTGGCAGGATGAAAAGCTGGCGCGCCGTCTGGGCTCACGACTCGACCGCTGGGTAAGCCTGATGCGTATGCACGGCGGCTCTCAGGCCGAAATGATTGAAAGCGCGCCGGAGCCAATCCGCGCCCTGTTTTCTAAGCGAGTCAAGCTGATGGCTCCGATGCTTAAAGCCTGGAAAAGCGCGCTGAAAGACGAAAACGCGGTCGATTTTTCCGGGCTGATCCATCAGGCCATCGTCATTCTGGAGAAAGGACGCTTCGTCAGCCCGTGGAAACACATTCTGGTGGATGAGTTTCAGGATATCTCACCGCAGCGCGCGGCGCTGCTGTCGGCGCTGCGGGCGCAGAATAAACACACGTCGCTGTTTGCCGTGGGGGATGACTGGCAGGCCATCTACCGCTTTAGCGGGGCACAGCTTTCCCTCACGACGGCATTCCACCACTATTTTGGCGAGGGCGATCGCAGCGATCTCGACACCACCTACCGCTTTAACTCGCGCATTGGCGAAATTGCTAACCGGTTTATTCAGCAGAATCCGCACCAGCTGACGAAACCGCTCAACAGCCTGACGCCGGGGGATAGGAAAGCCGTCACGCTGCTGGCGGACGATTGCCTGGAGGCGCTGCTGGATAAGCTGAGCGGCTATGCGAAGCCCGACGAGCGCATTCTGGTGCTGGCGCGTTACCACCATCTCAGGCCGGCGGCGCTGGATAAGGCGGCGACCCGCTGGCCAAAGCTTCAGCTCGATTTTATGACCATTCATGCCAGCAAAGGGCAGCAGGCCGACTACGCGATCGTTGTCGGGCTAAAGGGGGGGAGCGACGGTTTCCCGGCACCGGCTCGCGAGTCGGTAATGGAGCAGGCGCTGCTGCCTGTGCCAGAGGATTTTCCGGATGCAGAAGAGCGGCGCCTGCTGTACGTGGCGATAACCCGCGCGCGCCATCGCGTGTGGCTGCTGTTCGATAAAGAGGAGCCGTCCGCGTTTGTCGACGTGCTGAAAAGCATTGACGTGCCGGTGGCGAGAAAGCCGTAACGAGCCGCACAGAACTTTTTTTGCCCGGCACGCGCAGCGCTACCGGGCAAATAAGGCTACTTGAGCCTCTCGGCGAGATAACGCTGATAGTCAGGGATCAGGATCTCCACCGGCGCGTTAAACTGCGGCGACTCAATGATGAAATCTGCCGTTGAAAGATTGGTGGCCACCGGAATGTTCCACACCGTCGCCAGACGCAGCAGCGCCTTAACGTCCGGATCGTGCGGAACCGCGTTCAGCGGATCCCAGAAGAAGATCAGCACGTCAATCTTTCCTTCCGAAATCTGAGCCCCTACCTGCTGATCGCCCCCCATCGGGCCGCTCAGCATGGCGTTCACTTCCAGACCGGTTTCGCGGTGGATCAGGTTGCCGGTTGTCCCCGTAGCCGAAAGGGCATGATTCTGTAACAGAGGCTGATGGCGACGAACCCAGTTAAGCAGCATTTGTTTACAGTGATCGTGCGCAACCAGAGCAATGTGCTTGCGCGACGGCAGTGTGCGTGTTGTCAGTTCCATAATCATATCCGTGAGGTTACCTCGCTACACGATGACGGGAACTGACTGATGCTGCAAGAGAAAGGACAAAAAAATGTGGCTCATGACGACGGTTGTCTTTTCGCCCATTTCAGAAAACGGGCGCGCGTGTCCGGATCGGCATTCTGGAACCAGAACCTGAGCCGCTGCTCGGTAAGCGTCTGCGACTGAGGGGGAAGCTCATCCAGCTCTGAAACGCCCGAAAGCAGGGCGCTGTCATCCGCCATCACCGCGGCAAACTGGGGCAGGGAGGCGCGCCTGCTGGCCCTGTTGTAGATCCCGGTATCCGCTTCATAGTCTGTTCCCTTTGGCCTTTTTGTCAGCGCCAGAATATCCAGCTGCACCGGGATCGGCACTGCGTTCCCATCCACCAGTTCAACGCGCGGCGAGGCATCGAATGCCAGAGACTCTTTTTCTGTCTCAAGGCGAGGAAGACGAAAATTAACCTGGCTGATGCGCCGGGTATTAAAGCTGACAACCAGCGGAGGCGAAGTGTACACCTGCTGTTCGCCGTCGGCGAGGCGGATAGTCTTTTCCACCCGCAATACCACCTGATGCGGCCCGTTATCCAGCTCGATACTGTCCGCGCCGCGCAGGAGCGAGCTGGAAACTTTTTTCCCGTCCAGAACCAGCAGGTCAATATCGGCTGAAAGTCTCAGGCTGGTCGCGAAAACGCAAACCGGCATGATTAACGCGATCGCGGTCCAGGCAATGCCGGTTTTCATAGCGGGCTCCCGTAGAAAACATCCTCTGCAAGAATGTATCAAAATTTTTCGATTATCACGTTTACTAACATATAGACATATTCTGCCCTTTTGCCCTCATGCTTCTGCATGGGGCGCGTGGTTGAGATGCCCGCTTTGGCGTACACTTTGAAAAAAACCAGGAGGAAGAGTATGAAAGAGAACGACATTGTCGAGATACTGACGTCCACGCGCACTATCGCGCTGGTCGGGGCGAGCGACAAACCCGATCGCCCAAGCTATCGTGTAATGAAATACCTTCTGGATCAGGGCTATCACGTGATCCCTGTCTCGCCGAAGGTGGCGGGTAAAACGCTGCTGGGACAGCAGGGCTACGCGACGCTCGCGGAAGTGCCGGAGAAAGTGGATATGGTGGACGTTTTCCGCAACTCGGAGGCCGCGTGGGGCGTAGCGCAGGAGGCGATTGCGATTGGGGCGAAAACGCTGTGGATGCAGCTGGGGGTAATCAACGAGCAGGCAGCAGTATTAGCCCGTGATGCCGGGCTGAAGGTAGTTATGGATCGCTGTCCGGCGATCGACATTCCCCGTCTCGGTCTCGCGAAATAAAAAAAGCCCGGTTACGGGCTTTTTTACACCTTTAATTTCGCAGTCTCGGCGCCTGAAGCTGTTTGCGGATGGTCTGAGCAAGCTCGTCCATAGTGGGTTGTTCCGGATGCTCATCCTGCAGTTCACCGCTCAGCTGCGCTTCGGCAAGATAGGTATGGACGGGCTGACCGTCGTCGCCCTCCATCACCACGTGATACCAGGGCGCGGCGCGAAGCTCTGCGTTCACCGCCAGCTCGTCCGCTGACGGTTCATCAAGGGAATATTCCGGGTCGATATCCACGACCACCCCCAAATATCCAAGCAAGGTGTGGCGGACCTGCTGGCCGATACCGAATTTGCTGGCAATCATAGTCACCTCCCGGGAAACATTACATACACACTATGTGCGGGCAATATTTCTCATTTCAAGTTACATGACGCGACAGGCAAACCCTTTCAGATACAGCCCTTCCGGGTAGGTAGCGATCACCGGGTGATCGGCGGCCTGACGGAACTGCTCTATAAATTGTACATCACGACCAGCATCTATAGCGGCATCGGCGATGATTTTTTGGAATAAATCGGTGGTCATCAGGCCAGAGCAGGAGAACGTCAGCAGCACGCCGCCCGGGTTCAGCAGCTGGATCGCCAGCATGTTGATGTCTTTATAGCCACGGCAGGCGCCCATCAGCTGACTTTTATTCTCCACGAACTTCGGCGGGTCCATCACGATGACGTCAAATTTTTCGCCCTGGTCGCGGTATTTACGCAGCAGTTTGAATACGTCGTCGCGAACAAATTCCGCTTTGCTCAGGTCCAGCCCGTTCAGCTCGACGTTCTGTTTCGCCACATCCAGCGCTTCCTGCGAGGTGTCGACGCTGACAACCTGGGCACAGCCGCCCATCAGTGCAGAGACCGCGAAGCCGCCGGTATAGGAGAAGCAGTTCAGCACGCGCTTATCGGCAACATACTGGCGGGTTGCCAGACGGCTATCGCGCTGATCGAGGTAATAGCCGGTCTTATGACCGCCCTGGATATCCACCAGCAGCTTCATGCCGTGTTCTTCGATAGGCAGCAGGGCAGGCGGTAGTTCACCGGTTACCGGGCCTTGCGTCAGCTCCATGCCCTCTTTTTTACGCACCGCCACGTCGCTGCGGTCGTAAATAGCACAGTCCGGGTACAGCGTTTGCAGCGCGCTAATCAGCGCGGCACGCTGATACTCCGCCCCGGCGCTTAACAGTTGCAGCACCAGGAAGTTGCCGAAGCGGTCAATGGTGACCCCCGGCAGGCCGTCGGACTCACCGGCGATCAGACGGTAGCTGTCCAGCCCGTCACGTTTTGCCAGCCACTCACGCCACTGCTGCGCCTGCTGCAGGCGGCGGACAAAGAAGTCGATGTCGATGGTTTCGTCTTTATCGAACGTCCAGACGCGGGCGCGGATCTGGGATGCAGGCGAGTATGCGCCGCGCGCTAACCACTTCCCCTGATGGTCAACGATATCGATGGTTTCACCGAGGCTGGCTTTACCTTCCATTCGGGCAACCGCGCCGGAAAAGACCCAGGGATGACGGCGCAGTAATGACTTCTCGCGCCCTTTGGCTAACACTAAACGTACGCTCATAATTTCTTTTCTGTCGATTTCAGGGAAATGGCGCGTAGAGTAGCACAGAAGGCCTGTGTCAATCATCTGCGGGTACTCTGCGCCCGCTTAACTAAAAATCTTCAGAGAAATAGGCAAAGTAGTCAAAATCTGCCGGGATATGTTCACCCGTAAAATCCTGGCAACACATCCCCACAAACGCACCCGTGAAGCGCTCTATCCCACGCTCCTTAAAATACTCGTCGGAAAGTTTGCTGTATTCAATGTAACCACCAATGGGGATCCACTGTTTTTCATCCAGAGAATAGTAAAAGCGAGCGCCGTCATCTTTGACGCAGACTCTGAGATACACCAGGCCTTCTGCGGCGATTGTTACCCCTTCCTTTGTGGGGAGTGAGAACCTGTTCAGGTCATTTACCATGACATTGACCGTTCGTTCTCCCGCGTCGTTACAGGATACGTTCAGGTAGATATAGTTACTGGTGTCGTAATAGCAGACCAGCCCAGCCATCTGCTGGAAGGAGCGCGGACTAAAATCGACGCAAGTTTGCGCGGTAAAGGTAAAGTCGGTCTGTCTTCTTGCCAGCAGGCTTTGGGAGTGCTGTGAACTCAGTGATTCATAACCGCGTAGGCGCAACCATCCGTGCCGCTCCTTTAAGGTGCACATTTCCTCACTTAGCGGGATGCGTAAAGACTGAAAGTGGAGGGGAAGGGTCGGGGTATCAAAATCATCCCGTGTCGGCATCTTTGGCCACGGACGTTCTTTCAGACGCGTCTGCACCGTTAATTCCGGCATAATGTTGTTGTTTGTTAAGCGCAGCCAACCGTCATCCGTCCAGTAAACATGTTGAATAGCGGTTTCACGTCCCATTGGGCTGCGTCCTTTCGAGGGCAGCGGTCGTCCGCATAAATGCACGATAAACCACTCGCCCAGACCATTTTCAAAAAGATCGGCATGACCAACGCGCTGTAAGGGCAGGCGACAGTCAAATCGGGAGGTCATCATCTGTCCGACAGGATCGGTTTCGTAAGGACCAAATAGATGTCTGGAGCGCGCTAGCGTGACGCCATGATGATAGAAGGTGCCACCTTCGGCGACTAACAAATAGAACCAGCCGTTCAGTTCATAAAGGTGTGGTCCCTCGGTGATCCCCAGAGCGGTACCGGCATATATTTTTCGGCACTCCCCAATTAAGCGTTTACTCTGCTCATCGTATTGCTGAATGATAATGCCATTCCATTTCGGAAATCCTGCCTCCCCGCCGTCCATGTAGCTCATCTCCATGCTGACAAGCCATTTGGTGCCATCACTATGATGGAAGAGCGATGGATCAATACCTCTGCTGTTGAGATACGTTGGCTCAGACCAGTCACCTTCGATATCGTCCGTTGTCACGATAAAGTTATTGGGGTCCCAGAAACGACCCGTCACATTTTTGACATCGGTATAAACGAGATAAAATTTTCCGGCGTTATAGGTCAGGCAGGGGGCATAAATGCCACCAGAATCAGGATTTCCACGCATGTTCAACTGACTCTTCCTTTTCAGGGGGTGTGAGATCGGTTGCCAGTTTTTGAGATCGTATGATTTATACAGACAAACGCCTGGAAACCATTCAAACGTGGATGTGGCTAAATAATAGGCCTCTCCCACTCTAATTATTGAGGGATCTGGATTAAAACCTGGGATAATGGGGTTGGTTATTATCGTCATATACAATTCCTGTCATCAAAATAGCGTTGGTGAAATGAGGGGCATCACGTATTGTGGGTCCGGTATTGCCTCATGATGAGATACATAATGAAAACAAAAGCGGCAGGGATAAGAGTAAAAATGAGGCGTACAATGAGAATGGCGAGTTCTGTTTGGATCGCAGCGCTGCCAACATAGCCACCGAGCGTCAGCAGCCAGCCGATGATAGCGCCCCCGACCGCAATACCAATTTTTATAGCGAAAAGATTCGTTGAGAAGACCAAACCGCTTAGCGACAGACGTGACTTTTTTTCTACGTTATCAATAATATCGCTCAACAGACTCCACTGTAGCGGTGCAGAACTGGCGTCTATAAAATGAATCAGGCAGATTGCCAGACAGGTTGCAAGTATAAAGTGGGAAGGAATAGCGAAAAGGATAACCAATATTAGCACTTGTGCAATCAAAGAGGCTTTATATGACAATACCCGATCGTAATGTCTATATAAATATGGTGTCGACAGTGCGCCAACGAAGCGTGTGCAGAGGATGATGATCAACACCAGCCCCACAAGATCGGGTCTTTTCAGGTAATAGCTCACAAAATAGATCGCGCCACCAGTTTTCAATATGCCAGCGATAAGGCTGGCTATATTCAGGCTGAATATGCAACGCCAGTTATGATCTTTTACCACGATGGACAGATCGTCGTAGATGCCGCGAACGTTACGCTTTTTATCGACTTTTTTTGTGTAATATTCTTTGGTCATCGCAAAGCAGCAGTAAAACATGATGGTGCTTATCCCGCCCATAATAACCATTGCAAGAAAATAACCTTTCTGTAAATCGCCTTCACCCAGGATTTTTGTTAGCGGTAGCGCCACGACGGAAACAATTATTCCTCCCAGGGCAGCAAAGGCAAAACGGTATGACTGCATTGACACGCGCTCTTTTGAATCACCGGAAATGTTATTAATCAATGCGCAGTAGGGGACGTTAACGAGCGAATAAAAAAGAGAGAGTGCGGTATAGGATGCATAGGCGTAGACAATTTTAGCCGTCTCGCCCAGCTCGGGGGTATAAAACGTCAGGGCGCCAAAAATACCGAAAGGCAGCGAGAACCAGAGAATATAGGGTCTGAACTGACCGTGCCGGGTCTGTGTATGGTCGGCAAGGTAGCCGATGTAAACGTCGGCAATCGCGTCAAAGGCCCGTACGACAAGGAACATAGTGCCCATATGAAAAGCGCTCAGGCCATAGACGTCAGTATAAAAGTAGGCCATGAACAGCATTATCGTTTGCCAGATAATATTGGACGCACCATCACCTAGCCCATAACCAATCTTTTCTTTAAATCCTATTTCTTTCATAATAAATACCTTTTAACCAGGATGATTACGAATCAGAAGTGAGTGGCCGGTCTCACGTTAAAAGATAAGGATTAAGTACATAAAAAAATGTATGAGGAATGTCTTTTTATATAATTATTTTGCGCGAGCAGATTTGTGCCGATCACACTTTTATCATTCGCCAATGTGGAAACCCTTTGGTCGGCTTCCTTTTAAAGCGGTGCGTTATGGCCGATTTTTAACTGTTCAGATGTAAGATTGCTGTTCCTGAATTTTTTAGGCGTAACGCCAATAATCTTCCGGAACTGAAAACAGTAGTAGGCTGCATCGGTGAACTCACATTTGTAAGCAATGTCGGTAATGCTGAGTTCGGTATTACGCAGCAGCTGTATCGACCTCGCTATTTTTTTACGCAGAAGATAGTCCTTAAAGCTGACCTGCATGATTTTTTTGAAGGTTCTGGAAAAGTGGCTGGGTGAAAGCCCGACCGATTCAGCGGCTTCGTTTAAGCTAATATTGAATGAAGTTTGCGTCTCCATGCGGATGACGAACGCCATAATTACCGCAAAAATGGATTGATGATCCGTATCTGGGATGATTTTTTTTGCGCTTATAGCATGTTGCAGAACGGTATTCAGTAACAATATCATTAACGGTTTAACGTCTTTTTCAGAGTGGGTCACCTCATTGATTTCTGAGAACCACTTGAAAACAAATTGTAATCGCTCGGCCTCTTTTTTCTCCAGGCAGGAGATGACGCCCGTATGGGGGCCAAGTGTGGGAACGGGGTAGGAGAGATTGCTAAGCGCAGTATGATCGTACTGTAAAATAAAACGCTCATGATCTGATGTGTAATCCAGTTCCATATCATGTAGCGTCAGTGGGCTCACGTAGACAAAGGTGTTATTCTTCAGCGTATATTTTTCTCTGCCAATACTAAAACTGCCGCTGGCTTTGTAAAACCACATGATTTCATGTTCCAGATGCATATGTGGTTTTATGTACATACCTCCTTCGGGTACTTTTTCCTGGCCGCGTAATATGTAATTCAATCCCGCTTTCGTTTCCAGCTTTTCAAAGAAATAATCTGATGGTGGCATAGGTTTTTCCTAAAGGCCGTCTGGTTATCCAGTTATTTTGATACCATATTCCGGGACGATTTAAAAACCGGCATAATTTGCTATTCTTTGAATTCTAGCTAAAGCGGCGCTTTCCTGCGATGAGTAGGAGAGACAGCACCGAGAACGGATGAGGAGAACATCGATGTCAAACATCTGCACTATTGCCTGGGTCCACGGCCTCGTACAGGGGGTCGGTTTTCGATACAGCACCCAGCGTGAAGCCCTTCAGCTCGGGCTTACGGGGTATGCCCGTAACATGGATGACGGCAGCGTGGAAGTTGTCGCCTGCGGTGAGGCGGATAGGGTAGAGAAGCTGGTGGCGTGGCTGAAAGCGGGCGGGCCGCGAAGCGCGCGGGTTGACAAGGTCTTAACGGAACCGCATCAACCCGGCCGGGAATACGCTGACTTCAGTATTCGCTATTAAATGCATTTTACCGGTTTTGGCAGGCCGGCAATTTTGGTCGCCTGTTTTGCCGGGCCTTTCGGGAACAGGCGATACAGATAGCGACTGTTGCCTTTCTCCTCGCCAAATTTGTTCGCCATGGCTTTGACCAGCATGCGGATGGCCGGAGAGGTGTTGAATTCAAGGTAAAACTCGCGCACAAAGCGCACCACTTCCCAGTGTTCCGGGGAGAGGGTAATCCCTTCGTTTTCCGCAATTTTCTCCGCCAGCGCTTCGCTCCACTGGCTGCTCTCTTTCAGATAACCATCGTTATCGGTTTCGATCTCTTTGCCTTCAAAACTCAACATAATCATTCACGCGTTAGTCAAATACCGCAGCAGTTTACCAAAAAAACAAAGCCCCGCATAAGCGGGGCTTTTTTCACAGCACGGTGAGTTAATCGCGGCTGGCGAAGCCCAGGATGCTCAGCAGGCTGACGAAAATGTTGTACAGCGACACGTACAGACTCACGGTCGCGCGGATATAGTTCGTCTCACCGCCGTGAATGATGTTGCTGGTTTCATACAGGATGGCGCCAGATGAAATCAGGATAAACACCGCGCTGATTGCCAGGTGCAGAGCAGGCAATTGCAGGAAGATGTTTGCCAGCATGCCCACCAGCACAATCACGATACCCGCCATCAGCATGCCGCCGAGGAAGGACATGTCCTTACGGGTGGTCAGCACGTAGGCCGAGCAGCAGAAGAACACCAGCGCGGTACCGCCCAGCGCCATACCGATCACATCACCCATGCCGGCAGACAGGTACGCGTTCAGGATTGGCCCCAGGATGTACCCCAGGAAGCCCGTAAAGGCGAATGCGGACAGAATACCCACCGGTTTGTCGGCGGTTTTGTAGGTCAGGAACATCAGACCATACATACCCACCAGCGTCAGGATCAGGCCCGGAGACGGCAGCATCAGCACGGTGCTGGCCGTTGCGGTAATGGCCGAAAACGCCAGCGTCAGGCTGAGCATAAAATAGGTATTGCGCAGCACCTTGTGGGTGCTGAGTAGCGATGTGCGGTCGCGTGAGGAAGTAATTATACGATCCATGAGTCACTCTCTTATGACAGATGTAATTAACGGAAAGAATAGGAAACGGCGCGGCAGTCTCAAAGTGGTTTTACCCATCTTTACTCAGCCCCTTAGGGTTTGTGCCGGTTTTTTCTTCTGATAAAGCCCATTTCTTCAGAAGGAAGCACGGTTTGCCTGACGTATTCAGATCAACCTCTTATAGGTTACTGAAAAATATTGCGTTATTTCACTAAGGCCGCTAAGAGTTATTTCCGGATCGTCATAAAAACAGACAATAAGGCGAAGGAAATGAAACCACAAACGCGCACACACGCTGCACTCTCACTGATAACCGCGGGGATCCTGAGCGCCAGCACGGCCGCCTGGGCCGCAAGCGTACCGGCAGGAACCCAGCTGGCTGAGAAGCAGGAGCTGGTCAGGAACAACGGAAGTGAACCCGCTTCCCTCGACCCGCATAAAGTCGAAAGCGATGTCGAATTCAATATTATCAGCGATTTATTCGACGGGCTGGTCAGCGTCTCCCCGGCAGGGGAGATCCAGCCGCGCCTGGCGGAGAAATGGGAGAATAAAGATAACACCGTCTGGACCTTCCATCTGCGCCCGGGCATTACCTGGAGCGATGGAAGCGCCATCACCGCGGAAGATATCGTCTGGAGCTGGCAGCGGCTGGTGGACCCGAAAACCGCCTCACCGTATGCCAGCTATCCCGGCAGCATGCGTATCGTTAACGGCGCCGATATTGCCGAAGGCAAAAAAGCGCCCGCGTCGCTGGGGGTAAAAGCCATCAATGACAGCACGCTGGAAGTCACGCTCACGCAGCCGAATGCCGCCTTCCTCGCGATGCTGGCACACCCGTCTCTGGTGCCGATAGATAAGGTCCTGGTAGGTCGTTTCGGCGATAAATGGACCAAACCGGAACACATCGTCAGCAGCGGTGCCTATAAGCTGTCGACGTGGGTGGTTAACGAACGCATTGTGGCGGAGCGTAACCCGCGCTACTGGGATAATGCCCATACCGTGATCAACAGGGTGACATATCTGCCTGTTTCCTCCGAGGCGGCTGATGTGAACCGCTATAAAGCGGGAGAAATCGATATTGTCTACACGGTGCCAGTAAACCAGTTCGCCCGGCTTAAGAAAACGCTGGGCAGCCAGCTGGACGTCTCCCCGCAGCTTGCCACCTACTATTATGAATTCAACACCAGCCGCGCGCCGTTCAACGATGCGCGCGTGCGAAAGGCGCTCAATATGGCGCTCGATAAAGACATCATTGCAGATAAAGTGATGGGGCAAGGGCAGCGCCCGGCGTGGCTTATCAGTCAGCCGGACATTGGTGGCGTTAAGTTACAGAACCCGGACTACGCCAGCTGGCCGCGGGACAAACGTATTGCCGAGGCGAAAAAACTGCTCGAAGAGGCCGGATATAACGCCAGCCATCCACTGAGTTTTAATCTGCTGTATAACACCTCTGAAACACACCAGCGTATCGCCATTGCCGCCAGCTCGATGTGGAAAAAGAACCTCGGCGTGGAGGCGAAGCTGCAAAATCAGGAGTGGAAAACCATGCTTGATACCAAGCACACCCATAATTTTGACGCGGTGCGCTACGCCTGGATTGCCGATTACGATGACGCCTCCACTTTCCTGAATAACTTCCGTACCGGGGATAGCCAAAACACCACGCAGTACAGCAATCCTGAGTACGACCAGGCGCTGGCGAATGCGGCAAAATCAAAAACGCCGCAAGAGCGCGGAAAGTTTTATCAGCAGGCAGAGGATCTGCTGGGGCGTGACGTGCCGGCGATCCCCGTCTACCACTACGTTCGCACACACCTTGTGAAGCCGTGGGTAGGGGGATTCACCCCGGACAAGCTCGGGTATTACTACACGAAAGATATGTACATCGAAAAGCACTAAACCTCGGTGGTGGATTTTATGCTGGCAAAATGGCCAATATGTCGTCAATTCAACCGATTAAACGCAATTTGGCTATTTTTAAAGCGAACGAATGCGCGTGCTCTTTACAGCGCGCGGTGAGGTGTTTATAGTTCGCCTCACCTAGGAAGCGTGGCCGAGCGGTTGAAGGCACCGGTCTTGAAAACCGGCGACCCGAAAGGGTTCTAGAGTTCGAATCTCTACGCTTCCGCCAAATTCGAAAACCCTGCGATAGCAATATCGCAGGTTTTTTTGCTTCTGTTCTACGCCATCCCTCCCATGCTGTAGCCGATCGTGATCCCGGCGTCTGCCCTGTAGACGTTCGCCTTGACGCACCAGGTTTTCTCGATGTTCTCCGCGGTTAGCACCTCCGGGGGCGCGCCGGTGGCCGATACGCGCCCGGCCTTCAGAAGGATCAGCCGCTGACAGTAGTTGGCCGCCAGATTAAGATCGTGCAGGGCCACCACCACCGTGAGCGGCAGGTGCGAAATAAGCCGCATCAGCTCCAGCTGGTGCTGAATGTCCAGGTGGTTTGTCGGCTCATCGAGCAGCAATACCCGGGGCCGCTGTGCCAGCGCACGCGCAATCTGGCTTCGCTGACGTTCCCCGCCGGACAAATGCTGCCAGCGCCGCTGGCGTAATCCGCCTAGCTGCATCAGGCTTATCGCCTCTTCAACCGCCGCATCATCATCTCGCGTGCTTCTTTGAAACGCCTTCCGGTAAGGCGTTCGCCCCAGCCGCACGATATCCTCTACGGTCAGTTCTCCCTCGACGTCGGCATGTTGGGGGACGAATGCCAGGTGCCGCGCGCGCGTTTTTAACGGCATTACGCTAAGCGACGTGCCGTTAAGCGCAACGCGTTCACCGAGGTGCGGAAACAGCCCGGCAAGACAGCGTAGCAGCGTTGATTTGCCCGAGCCGTTTGGCCCTAGCAGGCCGACAATCTGTCCGGACGGCAGGTCGAGGTTGATATTCTCAAGCACCGTCAGTGCTTGTCGGGTTACGCTTAACCCGGAGACGGAAATATTCATGAATGCTCCTTCCGGTTTTGATAAAGCAGCGCCACAAAGACAGGCGCGCCCACCAGCGCAGTCACCACCCCGATGGGCAAAACCTGGTGCACGATCAGCGTGCGTGACACGATATCGGCCAGGATCATAAAGTGCGCGCCGATAAGAAACGTCAGCGGAATAGCGCGACGATGGCCCGGACCGCTTAGAATGCGCGTCACGTGGGGAATGACCAGCCCCACAAACCCCACTGCGCCTATGGCGCTTACCAGGGTTGCGGTGACGAACGCGCAGGTCAGCAACAGGGCAATACGCACGGCGGTCACCGGGATCCCGAGGGTGGTGGAGACCTCATCTCCAAAGGTGAAGGTATCCAGCGCCCGCGAAAAGAGGCAGACCACCAGCAGGCCCGTCACCGTCACGGCCAGCGCCAGCAGCGCGTCAGGCCAGCGGACGCCGCTCAGGCTGCCCATTAACCAGAACATAACGCTGCGCGACTGCTCGGCGTTGGCGGAGGTGCTGACGACGTACGCGGTCATCGCGTTGAAGAGCTGCGTGCCCGCGATGCCTGCCAGCAAAATGCGCGACGGGCTTTCGCTCATGCCGTTGGTAATCAGCATGATGAGCGCAAAAGCGGCACAGGCGCCGACAAACGCGCCGCTGCTCACGCCAATTACGCTCCCGCCGATGCCGAGAAGCATCACGCAGACGGCCCCCAGCGAGGCGCCTGCGGAAATGCCCAGCAGATAGGGTTCAGCCAGGGGGTTACGCAGTATCGACTGGAGCACCAGCCCGCACAGCGCCAGACCGCCGCCGCTGCAGGCGGCCATCAGCGCCCGGCTCATGCGGTACTGCCAGACGATGCCTTCCTCCGGCTGGGGCAGGTGATATGACGTCAGCCCCAGCCCGTTCAGAATCGCTTTTCCGGTAACGGCATACGATACCGGCATATCGCCGATACTCGCGGCAAAGACCAGCATCAGCGGCAGCGCCACGGCGCCTGCCGCAAGCGCCACCTGCTGGCGGCGGGAAGAGGAGAAATGGCGCATTATTCGCCCCGGAATGAAGCAAGCCGGTCGCTGATAAGCTCAACCGCATCGACGTTACGCAAAGAAGGGGTTAACGACATGGCGGGCACCACGATAATCTGGTTATTCCTGACCGCGGGAATGTTCCGGGTTACCGGATCGCGTCGTAAAAAGGCCTCCTTTACCGCAACGTCATCGGCGGGGTAGAGCCTGCGCGACATCTGCGCGATGACGATAACGTCCGGCTGCATTTGGGCAATATGTTCCCAGGTGACGGCGGGCCATTCGTCGCGGGAGTCAATCACGTTCTTTAACCCCAGCGTGCGGCTTATCCAGCCGGGCGCGCCGTAGCTCCCCGCCACCCAGGGATCGCCGTTCAGGCGGCTGCTTGAAAACCAGAATACGACCTTGAGCGGCCTGGCCGAAACGCGCGCCTGCGCTTTCTCAATACGCGCCGTCAGCGCGCGGTTGAGCTGCTCGCCCCGCGCGGAAACGTCAAAGATGGCGGCCAGTTCCGTGACTTCGCGCGTTATTTCCGCCAGTGAAAACGGCGCGCTGCGCGCTCCGTCGGCGTTTGAGGTTTCCGTCACCGTTTTGTCCGTGCAGTCGGCGGGGGAGATCCACGTCTTAATTCCCAGCGACGCAAACTGCTCGCGTGTTCCCACCTCGCCCTGCGGGCCAATGTGCCAGTGGTACTGGGCGAGAACGAGCTCCGGTTTTTGCCCCACGACGGCTTCGAAGGAGGGCGAATTGTCGGCAAGCCGGGGGATTTTTTTTCCGGCATCGGCCAGCGAGTCCGGAAGCTGACCAAACCAGACCGACGTTGCGGCGACGGATTTTTCCAGCCCCAGCGCGAGCAGCAGTTCCGTTTCATGCTGACCCACGGTAACGACGCGCTGCGGCGCCTGCGTAAAGGTCTGCTTTACCCCGCAATTTTCAATCGTCAGCGGGTAGGCGGTTGCAGCAAAAGCGGCAGGCGTCACGGTGAGTAATGCAGAAAGAAATAACCCTGTTTTTGATAACATAAAACCCAATCCCAAAATGTTATGTTATAACATAATACATGCGTTGTGATTGAGCGCAACACCCTGCGCAACTTTACTCAGGCTGACGTGCGTGAGCCTGTGGCATCCAGAGGCAGAGAAAGGTTCACAGTTTCTGATCGACAATCGCCGATTTCATGCGGGACATCGCCAGAATGTTTCTTGAGCGCATGTTTAATTTTTCCAGGATCTTCACGCGGTAGGTGCTGGTTGTTTTTTGGGAGTGTTTAAGCCTTTTGGCAATTTCATGATTTTCCAGATGGAAAAGCTTCAGCACGTCATATTCTCGCCGCGTAAATGCGTTTATTCTGAGCGCTCTGTAAAAACGCATCAGCTGCTGAAAAGGGCGAATATTAAAATGCATTGACGAATAGATAATATTATCTATTTTCACGGCCCTGTTCATTTCTATCTCATGCATCAGGACGATATAACTATTCTTAATTTTTTTGACCTGCCTGATGACCCCGTTACGTAGGTTATCTTGTTCTATCGCAATGATAAAATTCAGTTCAGGATCGACTCCGATAAGGTCGTGAATATCCTCGTCGTCGCGAATGAAATGGACGGTTGTCTGAGCGCTTAAAACCCCGCTACACAGATAATAGTTATCGCTGATAAATAAAATACTCATAATCGAGAATGCATAATATAAAGGGAAACCTCTTGCCGTACGATGTACCGTTAATGTATGTCGTATGAAAAAGAGTCTAAATGACAAATAGTGAATCTGATAAGCGTAATTAATGTAAAAATAAATGTTTACATTTTAGCCAGAGTGCGATGAAAAAGTATGCGAGGGGCAAGAAAATGACGAAGGAGGGGCAACTTTATGCCATTTCACGCTTTACATCATGCTCAGAGATGTTTATAGTGCGCCTCACTTTGGAAGCGTGGCCGAGCGGTTGAAGGCACCGGTCTTGAAAACCGGCGACCCGAAAGGGTTCTAGAGTTCGAATCTCTACGCTTCCGCCAAATTCGAAAACCCTGCGATAGCAATATCGCAGGGTTTTTTCGTTTTACAGCGCAATCACCAGCTCCCCTGAATGGCTTCGCGAACAGCAGAGAGCCACCTGCTGGCCAGGCGCGCTTTTTTCCGCCTCTGACTGCACGGTATCCCGGTGGTCTACCACCCCGTCGATCACCGGCGTCAGGCACGCTCCGCAGATCCCCATTTCGCATGACAGCGGTACGTCTACGCCGTTCGCCTGCAGCACCTGGGCGATGGTCTTGTCCGCGGGCACCGGCCAGCGCTCGCCGGTGGAGGCCAGTTTGACCGTGAAGATCTCGCCCGCCTCACCGCTTATAAGCGGTGCCGGGGGCTGAAACGCCTCGCTGTGCACCGCCTCGTCAGGCCAGCCTTTCGACCGCGCGACTTCGCGCACTTTCGCCATAAAGCCTGACGGTCCGCAAACCCAGGCGTGTAACCCCGGCGCGGGCAGCGGCAGATGCCCGGCCAGCGCGGAGCGCGGGCTGGCGGTATGAATAGTGCACTCACCCAACCGCGAAAGTTCGCGCGCAAACGCCGCGCTTTCCCGGTTCCTGACGTAATAGTGCAGCGAAAACGGCGTTCCGGCAGCGTTAAGATGCAGGGCCATCGCATACAGCGGCGTAATGCCAATCCCCGCTGCCAGCAGCACAACCCGCTCTGACTGAGTAAGCGGAAACAGATTGCGCGGGGCGGAGATCGTTAATGTCTGCCCCGGGCGCAGCGTCTCGTGTACATAGCGCGATCCGCCGCGCGAGGCGGTTTCCCGGCCCACGCAGATAAGATAGCTCGCGTTTTCACATGCCCCGGTCAGGGAGTACTGGCGAACCACGCCGCAGGGCAGATGCACATCAACGTGCGCGCCGGGCTGCCACGCTGGCAGCGCTTCGCCGTTTTCAGCCACCAGCCTGACGGCGAGGCTTTTATTTCCCTCGCGCCACAGCCCGTCAACGATAACGTTCAACATATCCGCCTCCGTCATGCCAGGAAAAACTCGCCAAAGCCCATCTTTTTTAGCCCCCGACGGTAGGCAATTGAGCTTTTATCCGCCGGAATATGGGCTTCAAGGGTCAGGTCCAGCGGCAGGCTTTCCGGACGCTGGGTTTCAACCATCAGACGATCCTCTTCGAAAATGCGCAGGTTAAAGGCATGCACCTCTTCTACCGGAATATGCAGGTCAAAGTTGCGCGCAATCGGCGCAAACATTCGCGTCACGCGCGATGATACCGGCGAGGCGGCGTTCATTATCGCCAGCCTTGCATCGCCGGGAAAATGGATGGTCAGCGTGGCGGTAAACGGCAGGTGCAGTTCAAAATGGCGCAGCCACTGGAAACCCTCCGGCGCCTGGACAGGTGAACCGGCGGGATAATTGCTGACGGAACTCCAGTAATCGGCAACAAAGCCGAAGGACGTCTCCTGCGGCTGATAGGCGGGGACCTGCTGATTAGCGGGATCGGCAAAGGTGTCGGTGTGGATCCACGCGAAGTGGGCGACGTCCAGGAAGCCCTCGACCTGACGGCCTGCGAAACCATTTACCTCAAACGCCGGGCAGTTGATCTGCTGAAAGCCCTCATCATCCCAGTGCGGCAGGGTGGGTAGCGGAACAGGATTGTCCGGATCAAAGTCCAGGCAGGTCCAGATCAGGCCGAAGCGCTCCTCCACCGCATAGTTAATGAGGTTCAGCTTCGCCGGAACCGGCTGGTCGGGGCTGGAAGGGATGCGGTTGCAGCGACCCTCTTCTCCAAAGCGTAAGCCATGGTAAGGACAGATAATGCCGTACTCATCGTGAAAGCCCAGCGTCAGCGGTACGCCGCGGTGCGGGCACACGTCCCGGGCCACCACGACGCGATCGTTAATACGATAAACCACCAGCTGCTCATCCAGCAGCGTGGCTTTTACCGGTGCCGGGCCGATGTCGCACGCGCGGGCAACCGGATGCCAGCATTTCGCGAGGCGCAGCCAGTCTCCGGGCTCAAAGGTGCAGCGTGCGGGCGGTGCAGGTTCTTTTCTCATGGTTTCTCCTCTTACGCTCAGCCTAATGGCCCGCCCTGAATGGTGTCGCACAGACCGTTAATGATGCGCTCCCCGGTCTCCTCTTTAAGCTCCCGATACCAGGCCTCGGTCAGCGCCATATCTTTCCCGTGGGTGACGTCGCAGCGTTTGCGGGCCTTCAGCACCAGATCGCGAACCCTGTCGCAGCGCAGCGCTTCGTACTGCCGCAGGGCAAGCTCGATGCGGCGGTTTTCACGCAGGCACTCCCCCAGCACCACGGCATCCTCCATCGCGGCGCATCCCCCCTGGCCGATATCCGGCGTGGTGCTGTGTCCGGCATCACCCAAAAGGGCAACCCTGCCGCGCACCAGGCTGTCGAAAGGCTCAATGTCGTGGATCTCAATACGGTTGGTGGTTTCGGGGTCGAGCGCGGCGATAAGCCTCTGCACCGGCGGTGCCCATCCCCGGAAGTAGCGAGCGAGATCGCCGCGCAGGGTCGTGCGATCTTCCGCCAGCCCTGCCGGAAGCGGCACGTCAAAAAAGAAGTAGAAACGCCCGCCGGAAACGGGCATCAGCGAAACGCGTTTGCCTTCTCCGACAAACGTGGTCCACTGGTGCGCCGGGGCAATGGCTTCATCAATCTTCACCAGCCCGTTCCAGTTCACGTACCCGGCGTAGCGGCGCTCCGGGGCGTATCCCAGCACGTACGGACGAACCGCCGAGTGGCTGCCGTCGGCGGCAATCAGAAAGTCGCCTGTTGCCGAGCTGCCGTCGGTGAAGGTGACGCTCACGCCAGCCTTATCCTCACATACGCCTTCGACGCGCCTGCCGAACTGCACCCTGTCGCGTCCCCAGAAGTCCAGCATTTCGCGCTGAAGCTCCGCCCGTGAAACGGGGCAGGGGCGCCCGCCGGTGCGCTCGACGAGCGGTGCAAGGCTAAACCGGGTCAGCGTGTCGCCGCGACGATAGTCTTTATAGGCCATAAAGCGCATCGGCCCGCCGTACGTCTCGATGATGTCGCCCATACCCAGGTGCTGCATACATTTCACGCCGTTGGGCCAGATGGAGATGGCCGCTCCCACGGGGCGGATCTCCTTCACGGCCTCAAAGACGGTACAGTCTATTCCGGCGTTTTTTAACGCGACGGCCGCGCTTAACCCACCGATGCCCGCCCCAATCACAATCGCTTTCATGCTTCTCTCCTTTCGCAGGGTGTAAGAGGAGTGAGCAATTTGCGTACCAGGCTGCAGCGTGGCGAAAAGCGCGCTGTGGATCGCGGGTTTGCACTGCTAAGGTGCGTTTTGGGGCGAGGTTTGCCTTAGGATGAATCAATAGTTTCCTGCTGAGGATGGCGGAATCGACTGTTTCACGCCGTCGGCAAGAGTGGCGTAATTTGTGCAATGGCTGTAGACGAGGATTTTCAACGGAGCCATCATGATCGCACTACACGACTTTAATCATTTGCCTTACGAAGAGGCGCTGGCGCAGATCTCTGCGTGCGTGGCGTTGCCCGCCTGGGCCGACGCGCTGGTTCGCGGACGGCCCTATTCCAGCCAGCAAGCGTTGTTCAGCGCGGCGCAGGGGCTGGCGCAAAAGTGGGATGAAGCGGCCCTGGCTCAGGCCCTGAGCGCGCACCCGCGCATCGGCGAAACCCCATCGGGAACGACGCCGGAGGCCGCGCTGTCGCGCCAGGAGCAGGGGGCGGTTGAGCAGCATCATGCCGACGCCCTGCGGGACGGAAATGCCCGCTACGAAGCCCGCTTCGGACGCGTCTTTCTGATCCGCGCGAAAGGGCGAACCAGCGGGGAAATAGTAGAAGCCCTGCGCGCGCGGCTTGAAAACAGCGAGGCGCAGGAACTGGAGATTGCGCTCGAACAGCTGCGGGAAATTACCTTACTACGACTGGAAGGAGCGATTGGCGAATGAGCACGCTCAGCACGCATATACTCGATATTTCAACAGGCAAGCCCGCAGAGGGCGTAGCGGTGCATCTTGAACGGGAAGGGGAGCGGCTGGCGACCGCGGTCACTAACGCCCAGGGACGCATTGCCGCATTTGTTGCCGATCTGCCTGCTGGCCGTTACCGGCTGGTGGCCGACATCGGTGAATGGTTTACCGGCACCGGCCGCAGCACGCTCTATCCCTGCGCGCAAATTGATTTTGTGACGGGGGAGGCAGCAGACGAGCACTTCCATCTGCCGTTCGTGATTGCGCCCGGCGGATGGTCAACCTACCGGGGCAGCTGACCACACCCGTTCGCCGCTGACCCAGGTTTCGCTGATGTTGCGCTCGTCGCCGAAGGTCATCAGCACAAAAAGCTGCTCATAAATATCCCGGCAGCGGCGGTGGCGCAGGCGCTGTAGCGGCGTCACCACCGGGTCAATAACGATGAAGTCTGCCTCTTTGCCGGGGCTGAAGCTGCCAATCTTCTCGTCCAGCCGCAGCGCGTGGGCCCCGCCCAGCGTGGCGTGATAAAACGCCTCGCAGGCGCGCAGGCGATAGCTCTGTAGCTGCCCGACCTTATAGGCCTCCCCCAGGGTGCGCAGCATGCTGAAGGTGGTTCCCGCCCCGACGTCGGTGCCGATGCCCATCCGCACCTTATGCTGCCAGCAGGCGGGCAGGCGAAACAGCCCGCTGCCGAGAAACAGGTTAGAGGTGGGGCAGAACGCGACGGCAGAGCCGGTGTGGTGCAGGCACTGCCATTCGCTGTGGTGCAGGTGAATACCGTGCGCAAACACGCTGCGCTCGCCCGTCAGGCCATAGTGGTGATAAACGTCCAGGTAGCGCTCGTGCTCGGGCCAGAGATCGCTCACCCAGGCGACTTCGTGCGGGTTTTCACTCAGGTGGGTCTGCATCCAGGTATCCGGAAACTCTTCCCTGAGCAGCCTGACCGCCGTGAGCAGTTCGGGAGAGGAGGTGGGGGCAAAGCGCGGCGTAATGGCATACCCCAGCCGCCCGCGGTGCTGCCAGCGCTGGATCAGCGCCCGCGTCTGCTGATAGCTCGCGTCAGCGGTCTCGGTCAGGTAGTCCGGCGCGTGCCTGTCCATCATCACCTTTCCGGCGATGAGGCGCATGTTCAGGCGCAGCGCCTCGGTAAACAGCGCGTCGACGGAGCCAGGGTGCAGGGTGCAGAACACCAGCGCGGTGGTGGTCCCGTTGCTCACCAGCTGGTTAATGAAAAATTCGGCAATCTCTTTTGCGTAGGCCTCATCGGCAAACTGGCTCTCCACCGGAAACGTGTAGGTGGTCAGCCACTCCAGCAGCTGTTCGCCGAATGCCCCGATCATCTCCGTTTGCGGATAGTGAACGTGGGTATCAACAAATCCGGGCAGCAGCAGCCTGCCGCGCAGGTCGGTATAGCCTTTGTGCGGATCAAGATGCTTCTCGCCCTCGTGCCAGTCCAGCAGCGCCACGATTTTTCCCTGCTGGATAAACAGCAGCCCGTCCTCCCGGTAGCGCGCGTGGTCGGCAATCAGGTCCGCGCTGTCGCAGACCTGAGCGATATCGAAAAATGCACCGCGTAACGCAGTCTGGTAATCCATCACGGCTCCTGTCTGATAGCGCGCGCGGCCTCGCGTGCGGTGAAGTGCGCGGCGGACGCGCCCTCGCGATCCTTCCGGGCCAGCCAGCGATAGGTCACGCCGCCGAGAAAGACGCCGATAAACCAGCTAAAGTTCGCCACCTCGTGCAGGGCCGGGATAAAGCTTATCACCAGACCCACGCCCACGGAGGGGAGCAGCGCAGCGATGGCTTTTGGATTAAAGCCGTTGCGGTACCAGTATTTGCCCCTTGGCGTGTCGTCGAACAGATCGTCTACCGACACCCTGCCGCGCTTAATCAGATAGAAATCGGCGATCAGAATACCGAACAGCGGGCCGATAAACGCGCCAAGCACGTCCAGCGTGTAGTGGATCAGCTCCGGAGAGTTGAACAGGTTCCACGGGGTGAGCAGGATTGAGCCGACGGCGGCGATCATGCCCCCGGTGCGGAAGCTGATCTTCTGCGGCGAGCAGTTAGAAAAGTCAAACGCTGGCGAAACGAAGTTCGCCACGATGTTAATCCCGATGGTGGCGACAATCATCGTCAGCAGGCCGATGGCCACCGCCAGATCGTTCCCCACGCGGCTGACGGTTTCAATCGGGTCGGTGATCATGCGCCCAAACAGCGACTGGGTGCCGGAGACAATCACCACGGTGACCAGGGAGAACAGCAGGAAGTTAAACGGCAGGCCCCAGCGGTTGCCGCGGCGGATCTCCCCCATGCTTTTCCCGTAGCGGGAGAAATCACCGAAGTTGAGCAGCGGGCCGGAGAAGTAGGAGACCACCAGCGCCGTCGCGGCGATCATCTGCCAGGCCTGCTCGCCCGCGGACAGGGATTTGCTGGCGAGGGTAAAGGAGATCCCGTCAAAACCGGTCTTGTATACAATCCAGCCCGCCAGGGCCAGCATCACCACGTAGACCGCCGGACCGGCGATATCAATGAAGCGCTTGATGGCGTTCATACCGTGCCAGAAGACCAAGGCCTGCAAAACCCACATGATGGCAAAGCAGATCCAGCCAAGATGCGTAAGCCCAAGGAAGGCGTCTACCGTCAGCGCAGCGAGGGAGGGCCAGAATTTCAGCGCCACCAGCATCAGCGCGTTTGCGGCCAGGTAAGTCTGAATGCCGTACCACGCAAAAGCGATAAGCCCGCGGATCACCGCCGGAATGTTCGCCCCGAATACGCCAAACGCCTGGCGGCAGATCACCGCATACGGCACGCCCGCCATCTGGCTCGGTTTTGCCACCAGGTTGGCGCAAAGCTGCACAATACATATCCCCACCAGCAGGCAGAGCAACACCTGCCAGCTTGCCAGCCCGAGCGTAAAGAAGCTCGCGGCCACGACGTAACCCCCCATGCTGTGAACGTCGGACATCCAGAAAGAAAAGATGTTGTACCAGCTCCAGTTCTGGTCACGCGTCGGTGCCAGATCCTCATTGCAAAGGCGTGGGCTGTATGCCGCACCGGAATCAGCTGCCGTAATCTGCTGCGCGTTTTGACTGTTTGGCATGGATCCTGCTCCTGTTAATGAAAACCCGTTAAGTGGTTGTGCAGACGGCGTTGCAGGATCCAGGCCAAAAATCATAAATCTTGTATTCAATACATTAATTTTATGTATACGAATTGATGTTAAAAAGTAAAAAACCGGAGTAGGTAATGAACCACGCGAACGGCCTGCAGGCCGCGCCAGAGCTGCAGGACAAAGATGAATACATCTTTCAGGCGCTGATGACGGCGATTGTCGAACACCAGCTATTGCCGGGAAGTAAATTGCCGGAAGAGGCGCTGGCGGAGGTCTTTGGCGTGAGCCGCACGGGCATCCGCAAGGTGCTGCAGCGACTCGCCGCTGTGCAAATGGTCACCCTGACGCCCAGGCGTGGTGCACACGTGGCCAGCCCGACGGTGGAAGACGCGCGGCAGATCTTTCGTACCCGCGCGCTGCTTGAGGTCGCTAACCTGCCGGACGTGCTGGCGCGCTGCCGGGCGCCGCATCTGGCCGCGCTGGAGGGCGTTATTCGCCAGGAGCAGCAGGCGCACGAGGCCTATGACGGCCCGGCGGCGATCCGCCACTCCGCCAGCTTCCATATTCAGCTGCAGGCCATCTCCGGCAATCAGGTGCTGACTGACATGGTGACCCGCCTGAGCCAGCGCACCTCGCTGGCGATCGCCGCCTGGGGCGCGCCGTGGCGTCAGGGCTGCCGCTGCAACGATCATGAACAGCTCGTGGAGCTGCTGCGTCAGAAAGCGCTGCAGCCCTTAAGCGATGCCTTAATGCACCATTTTGAACATATCGTCGCCAGCCTCTGCTTTGAGCGGGCAGGCGAGTGCCTTCCCGATTTTGCCCGGCTGTTTGCCGGCCACAAGGAGCCGTAATGTCATCCGTTCGTATTCAGGTGATTAACCCCAACACCAGCCCCGCAATGACCGAAACCATCGGCGCGGCGGCGCGTGCGGTAGCGGGACCGGGCACGGAAATTCTCGCGGTCTGCCCCAGTGCGGGCGTGCCGTCTATTGAGGGCCATTTTGATGAGGCCATCGCCGCCGTGGGCGTACTGGAGCAGATCAAAAGAGGCAGGGAGCAGGGCGTGGACGGTCACGTTATCGCCTGCTTTGGCGATCCGGGCCTGCTGGCGGCGCGCGAGCTGGCGCAGGGGCCGGTGATAGGGATTGCCGAAGCCGCCATGCACGCGGCGACGCTGGTCGCGACGCGCTTTTCGGTTGTCACCACGCTGCCGCGCACGCTGATTATTGCCCGCCATCTTCTGCACCAGTATGGCTTTTACGATCGCTGCGCGGGGCTGCACGCTATCGACCTCCCGGTGCTGGCCCTGGAAGACGGCAGCGGGCTGGCGCAGGAGAAGGTGCGCGCGCGCTGCATACAGGCGCTGAACGAGGACGGCTGCGGCGCCATTGTGCTGGGCTGCGGCGGCATGGCGACGCTTGCCCGGGAGCTGACGCGCGAGCTGCGCGTGCCGGTCATCGACGGCGTCAGCGCGGCGGTGAAGATGGTGGAATCGCTGGTAGCGCTGGGGCTGTCGACCAGCAAGCACGGGGACCTGGCGTTCCCGGAGAAAAAAGCGTTAAGCGGGCCCTTTCAGGGGCTGGATCCATTTTAAGTGTTGGGGGTGGCAATGGGGCTTTTTGAACAGGATTATCCGCGGGATCTGCGCGGCTATGCGGGTAAGCCGCCGCACGCGCGGTGGCCGGATCGGGCGCGGATCGCGGTGCAGTTTGTGCTCAACTATGAGGAAGGGGCGGAAAACCACGTTCTGCACGGCGATGCCGGGTCAGAGCAGTTCCTGTCGGACATTATCGGGGCGGCCAGCTACCCGGACAGGCACATGTCGATGGACTCCCTCTACGAATACGGCAGCCGCGCCGGGTTCTGGCGGATCCACACTGAATTTCAGAAGCGCGGCCTGCCGCTAACGGTCTTCGGCGTGGCGATGGCGCTGGCGCGCCATCCGGAGATCGTTGAGGCGATCGGGGCGGCGGATTACGACGTGGTCAGCCACGGCTGGCGCTGGATCCACTATCAGCACATGGATATCCACCAGGAGCGTGAGCACCTGCAGAAAGCGGTACACGTCCTGACCGACCTGTTCGGCAAGCCGCCCACGGGCTGGTACACCGGGCGCGACAGCCCCAGAACGCGTCAGCTGGTGGTGGAGCACGGCGGCTTTGACTACGACAGCGACTACTATGGCGACGATCTCCCCTTCTGGACGGAAGTGGCGCGTCCCGACGGCACCCGTAAACCGCACCTGATTGTGCCCTACACGCTGGATGCGAACGACATGCGCTTTGCCACCGCGCAGGGGTTTAATACCGCGGAGCAGTTTTATACCTATCTGAAGGACAGCTTTGACGTGCTGTACGAAGAGGGGGAAAGCGCGCCGAAGATGATGTCCATCGGCATGCACTGCCGCCTGCTGGGGCGGCCGGGGCGTTTTCGCGCCCTGCAGCGGTTTCTTGACTACGTGCAGCAGCACGAGCGGGTGTGGATCTGTACCCGCCAGCAGATTGCCGACCATTGGCGGGATGTGCATCCGTTTCAGAAATAATTGAGCCGTTTTTTGCCGGGTGGCGGCTGCGCCTTACCCGGCCTGCGACTATGCCATCAAGCTCACCTGCGCCGCCACGATCCGCCATCCGCAGGCAAACCGTACCCACGTCTGCTGCTGGCGGCCAATCCGTTCCGTTCCCTCGCGGGTAAACTCGGCGCTGCACACGGCATAATCTTCCCCAAAGGTCGTAATCACGGTGTGACGCAGCGTTCGCTGCAGCCCGGCAGAGGGGCGCGCCGCGCGAAAGGCGCGGATCTCATCAATGCCGTACAGGTTTTCACCCGCCCCCAGACGCACCGTGCTTTTGTCGTGCCAGAACAATTCGTCCAGCACGGCAATGCTGTTGCTCACCAGCGCCTCTTCATAGCGGTAAAACGCGGCCGTCACCTCAGCGACCACCCGCGGCAGGTTAACGTCTTCGTGATTGATCATGCCGCCATCTCCGCCACACGGGCATCGGTGATGCCGCTCTCTTCCAGCACCCGCGCCACGCGCAGGCACGCCTGTTCGTTAAACGGTGCGGCAATCAGCTGCAGGCCAATCGGCGCGCCCTGCGCGGTACGCAGCGGTACGGTGGTGACGGGTAAGCCCAAAAACGAGATCGGCTGGGTCAGCATGCCCATACTGGCGCGGATCGGCAGCGGCTGGCCGTTAATCTCCATGGTCTGATCGCCAATGAACGTGGCGCTGCGCGGGGTTGCCGGGGCAATCAGCACGTCGGCACGGGCGAACAGCGTTTTAAACGCCTGGCGTGCCAGGGCGCGAAAGCGCTGGGCCTGAATATACCAGGCGGAGGGGATCATCGCCCCTGCCAGCAGCCTTTCGCGGGAGTGCGGCTCAAAGCGGTCTGGCTCGCGGCGAAGGGCGGGAAGGTACTGGTTTCCCCCTTCGGCGGCGCTGATGATAAATGCCGCGGCGCGCGCAAGCTCGGCCTCCGGGAACAGCAGCTCGTCCTGCACGTCGAGCGCCTTCGCTGCCCGCGCAACGGCGTCGCGCGCATCATTGTCGCACCAGGTGGTGAAATAGCCGCCGAGCACCGCGCAGCGAAGGCCGTCCAGGCCGCGCTCAAGCAGGGGGCGCGTCGGTTCGCCCGAACGCTCTGCCTGAAAACCGTCGCTGCTGTCCCGCCCCTGCAGCGCGTCATACACGGACGCCAGGTCGCACACGCGGCGGGCAAAGGGACCGATATGATCCAGGCTCGCGACAAACGGATGGCTGCCGGTGCGCGACAGGCGGCCAAAGGTGGGCTTCAGGCCATAGGTGCCGCACAGGGAGGCGGGAACGCGAATCGATCCGTTGGTATCGCTGCCGAGCGAAAAGTGCACCAGCCCGGCGGCCACGGCGGCGGCTGAACCGCCGGACGATCCGCCGGCGACGCGGGCCAGATCGTGCGGGTTGCGGGTCGCGCCGTAGTGGCTGTTTTCGGTCGTGAAGCCGTAGGCATAAGCGTCCATATTCACCATCCCGGACAATAACGCCCCCGCGCCGCGCAGCTGGCGCACCGCAAAGCAGTCGTCAGCGGCGGCGGGGCGCTGGCTGAACAGTTCAGCCCCTGCGAGGGTGGTGTGTCCGGCAACGTCAAACAGGTTTTTTACCGCGTAAGGCACGCCGGCCAGCGGGGGCAGCGGGCGCTTTTCCCGACGCAGGGCGTCGATGCCGTCGGCTTCCGCGAGCATGCGGGCTTCCGTTACGGTGGTCCAGGCGTTGATCTGCGGGTTAAGACGGGAAACCGCCTCAAGCGTCTGGCGGGCAATCTCGCGCGCGCTCAGGCTGCCCGCGCTTAGCGCCTGCTGAACGTCATCGATGCTCATCTCGTGTAGCCTCATGCTTTATACACTCCTGCGATCTCCAGACGGTCATCAAGCGGCAGCGCCATCAGCGGGGCGGCCATGGCGGCAATGCGGCTGAACTGTTCCCGCAGCGCGGCGCGGCGGGCATCGTCCAGCTCGACGCCGAGCACGGACTCCATTTGGGCAAGATACGCCTGCCAGTCGGGTTGTGGTGTCGTCATTGCTCTCTCCTCAGAATCCGGCGGCGGTGCCGTTGCTGCGCGGGTCAAATGCGCCTTCGAACAGGCCGTCAGGGTGGCGCACAATCGCCCCGGCGTGGCCCATGGCTTCGCTAAAGTCCGGGAACATTTCCACTTCATGCCCCAGCGCCTGCAGGTGGGTGACCGTCTCGGGTGTGAATCGCCCTTCAAGCTTCAGGCTGTCGGAAGTTTGCCCCCAGGTGCGGCCCAGCAGCCAGCGAGGACGGTTTACCGACTCCTGCAGCGGCACGCCCTGTACGGCATAGCGGGTAAAAATCGTCGCCTGGGTTTGCGGCTGTCCGTCGCCGCCCATCGAGCCGTAAACCATCACGCGTCCGTCGCTAAGGCGCGCCGCCGCCGGGTTAAGGGTATGGAAGGGCTGTTTGCCCGGCGCGAGCGCCAGCAGGTGTTCCGGGTTGAGGCTGAAGGACGCCCCCCGGTTCTGCCAGACGATGCCGGTGTCGGGCAGCACCACGCCGCTGCCGAACTCGTGATAAATGCTCTGAATAAACGACACGGCAAGGCCGCTCTCGTCCATCACCCCCATCCACACGGTATCCCCTGGGCCTTTCCCGTTGCCCCACGGCGCCGCGCGGGCGTCGTCAACCCTGTCTGCAAGCTCCTGGAGGGCGGCGGGAGTCAGAAGGCTTTGAACGTCGGTTTGCATCTCGCGCGGGTCGGTGATGTGCGCATCGCGCAGGCCGAAGGCCAGCTTGGTCGCTTCCGCGATGCGGTGAATGGTCATCGCGTCGTCGGCATCGGCCATCGCTAACCGGTCCGTAATGCCGAGGATCGCCAGCGAGACCAGCCCCTGCGTCGGCGGGGCGAGATTAAAGATCTCTCCCAGCCGGTGCTGCAGTTTCAGCGGCGCGGTTCGCCGGGCCACGTGCGCGGCCAGATCGTCCCGCGTGACGGGCATGCCGAGCGTCGCCATCCCGCGCGCCAGCGTGTCCGCCAGCGGGCCGCGATAAAAGCTGTCGAGACCGTCCTCCACCAGGCGCTTCAGGGTTAAGGCCAGGGCGGGTTGGCAGAAGCGGCTTCCCGCATGCGGCGGTTTGCCGTTCACCAGCCAGGTCTCCGCGAAGCCGGGGACGTCGTGAAGCTCATCGTATTTACTGGCCGTGGCGTGGGCCTGCGACGCGGTGACCGGCGTACCGTTCTGCGCGTAGTCAATGGCGTCGGCCAGCAGGCGGGCCAGCGGCAGCGCCCTGCCGGTCATCTCCTGCGAGATCGTCAGCGCCTCGTCCCAGCCGCTCACCGTGCCGGCGACGGTCAGCGCCGCCCGCGGGCCGCGGTGGGGGATGTGTGGCAATCCGTCGTAGGCGGCAAGCGTTGCCAGCGACCCCGCCGCGCCGCTGGCGTCAACGGCGATCGGTTCGCCCTGCGGTGGAACGATAAGCCAGAAGCCATCGCCGCCCAGCCCGTTCATGTGCGGATACACCACGGCAACGGTCGCGGCGGCGGCCACCATTGCCTCTATTGCGCTGCCGCCCTCGCGCAGCACGCCCAGGGCGCTCTGGCTGGCAAGATGGTGGGGCGCGACGGCCATGCCGCGCGTGGAGACGTTACTTTGCATAGAGTGTCCTCATAACCCTGTAGGTTACAGGTTGCTGCAAAAGTTGTTCCAGTTCTGAACAAAAAGTTTCATGCCGTTCGCCGCAGAAGCTGGCATGCTAAATGAATAGCAAAGGTGGGATGAAACAAACGTTACAGAGGCGTTATGGAACAGCTTGATGAACGACTGAAAGCGCACTATGCGTCACTATCGCCGCAGGAGCAGCGGGTGGCGGATTTTATTTTTGACCATTTTGACGACCTGATTAGCTACAACAGCGCCGAGCTGGCACAGCTGAGCGGCGTGTCGAAAGCGACGGTGAGCCGGCTGTTTAAGCGCCTGGGCTATGAGAAGTATAAAGAGATGCGCGACGAGCTGCGCACCCTGCGCCAGAGCGGGATGCCGCTCGCCGACAATCGCGATGCGGTGCAGGGAAACACGCTGCTGGCCCGTCACTATAAGCAGGAGATGGCGAACCTGACCCAGTGGGTCAATGCCCTGGACGCGCAGCAGTTTGCCGACGCCATGGCCTGCATGGTCAGGGCGCGCCGGATTGTCATTATCGGCATGCGTAACGCCTATCCCGCGGCGCTGCACCTGCGCCAGCAGCTGCTGCAGGCGCGCGGCCAGGTGCTGGTGCTGCCGCAGCCGGGGCAGAGCCTGAGCGAGGAGCTGGTGGATTTAACGCCCGACGATCTGGTGGTCATGATGGCCTTTCGCCGTCGTCCGCGCATTATTCGCCCGCTGATGCAGCAGCTTCAGCGCAGCGGCATTCCGGTGCTGCTGATGTGCGAGCCGCAGGCCCACAGCCTGTTTCCGCTGGCGAGCTGGCAGCTCTGCGCCCCGCTGGACAGCGTATCCGCCTACGACAGCTACTCGTCGGTCAACAGCCTGATCAGCCTGCTGGCGAACGCCTTCCTGCACGAGATCCTCGATAAGGGCCGCCCGCGCATTCACGAGATTGCCTCCCTCTACCAGCAGCTGGACGAACTCGAACAACGGTAATGGGGCATCGGGCTGGTGCTTTGCATTGAAATGGTGCAGCCTGGCGGGGCGAAAATGGAGAACATTTTCGCCCCGCCCGCGTTTTATCAGGCTTTAACAGAAAATTTCCCGCTTCGCCTTATCTGGCACATAAGTTGCAAAATCATATTCAAAGAATCTTTTGTTTCACGCTAACGTTACGGGGAAGCACCATGAAAAAACTGTTAATTGCACTGGCCGGGGCCGCGTGCCTCTTCGCACAACTGCCCGCGAAGGCTGACCAGCTTCAGGATATCGAGAAGCGCGGCACGCTTCGCGTTGCCGTCCCGCAGGACTTCCCGCCGTTTGGCTCGGTCGGGACCGATCTTCAGCCGCAGGGCTACGATATCGACATGGCGCGCTATCTCGCCAGAGAGATGAAGCTCAGGCTTCAGCTCGTGCCGGTAACCAGCGCCAACCGCGTGCCGTATCTGCAAACCGACAAGGTGGATCTGGTCATTTCCAGCCTCGGGAAAAACCCGGAACGCGAAAAGGTGATCGATTTCAGCCGCGCCTACGCGCCGTTCTTCCTCGGCGTGTTTGGCCCGCAAGGGGCCGAGCTGAAGGATGCCGCCGCGCTGAGCGGAAAAACCATCGGCGTGACGCGCGGGGCGGTGGAGGACATGGTGCTCACCAGCCTCGCGCCGAAGGACGCCAGCGTGAAGCGCTACGAAGACAACAACACCACGCTCTCCGCTTACCTCTCCGGCCAGGTGCAGTACGTGGCGACAGGTAATCTCGTGGTGGCGGCCATTTCGCGCCAGAACGCGGCTAAAGCCCCGGTGCCGAGCTTTATGCTGAAAGACTCGCCGTGCTTTATTGGTCTGAAGAAGAACGAACCGGCGCTGAAAGCCAAAGTGGATGCGCTGATTGAGCAGGGCATTAAAAACGGCACCCTGAACGGCCTGTCTGAACAGTGGCTGAAGGCCCCGCTGCCGGCAAGCTTCGGCGTATAAGGCTATGGCTGAGCAACTCGATTTTTCGGCGCTCTGGCCCTACTGGCCGGAGCTGCTGGCGGGGCTGTGGATCACCATTCAGCTGACGGTGATGGCGACCATCGGCGGGCTGGCGACAGGGATTTTTGGCGCGGCGATCCGCAGCGGACGCACGACGTGGTATAGCCGGGTCTGGGGCGCGTACGTGGAAATCATCCGCAACACGCCGTTCGTGGTGCAGCTGTTCTTCATCGTCTTCGGCCTGCCGAATCTGGGGCTGAAGATGACGGCGGGGGAGGCGGCGCTGCTGGCCATGGTCGTAAACCTTGGCGCGTACAGCACCGAGATTATTCGCGCCGGGATCCAGGTGACGCCCAAAGGGCAGTGGGAAGCCGGACGCGTGCTGGGGCTGACCCGCCTGCAGACCTTTATTCGCGTGGTGCTGCCGCCCGCGCTGCAGCGCATTTACCCGGCGCTGGTGAGCCAGTGCATTATCGTGATGCTCGGCTCGTCGGTGGTGTCGCAGGTCTCGTATGAAGAGCTGACCTTTGCCGCCAACCTGATCCAGTCCAGAACGTTTTTGAGCTTTGAGGTCTATCTGGTGACAACCGGCATTTACCTGGCGCTGTCGATTACCCTGCGCCAGCTGATGATGGCGGCGGGACGCAAATGGCTGGGGGTGCAGGCATGATGACCACCTTTACCGACTGGGACATTATTCGCAACCTGCTGCTGGCCGGACGCTGGACGGTGCTGCTGTCGCTGGTGGCGTTTTTCGGCGGCGCGGCGGTGACGCTGCCGCTCCTGCTGCTGCGCCTGTCGGGCGGACGCACGGTGAAGCGCATCATCCGCGGCTATATTGAGCTGTTTCAGGGCACGCCGCTGCTGATGCAGCTGTTCCTGGCCTTCTTCGGCGTGGCGCTGTTCGGCATTGACGTCTCGCCGTGGACGGCCGCCTCGCTGGCCCTCATGTTCTACACCAGCGCGTTTCTGCTCGATATCTGGTTTGGCAGCATTCGCGCCCTGCCGAAAGGGCAGTGGGAAGCCTCGCGCTGTCTGGGGCTGACCTTCGGCCAGACGCTGTTTCGCGTGGTGGCGCCGCAGGCGCTGCGCATCGCCATCGCGCCAACCGTGGGTTTCGCCGTGCAGGTGATCAAGGGTACCGCGCTGGCGTCGATTATCGGCTTTATCGAGCTGACCAAGGCCGGCACCATGCTGACCAACGTAACCTACCAGCCGTTCAAGGTCTTTGCGCTGGTGGCGCTGGGCTACTTTATTCTGTGCTATCCGCTGTCCCGCTACAGCCGCTATCTGGAGACGAAATTCAATGCCTCTCATCACCATTAATCAGGTGCAGAAGTACTACGGCGACAACCACGTGCTCAAGGGCGTCGATCTGGATATCGACATGGGCCAGGTGATTTCCATTATCGGGCGCAGCGGTTCCGGCAAAAGCACGCTGCTGCGCTGCATCAACGGCCTTGAAGGGTATCAGGACGGCAGCATCAAGCTGGGCGGCATGACCATTACCGACCGGGACTCCCAGGCGCGCGAAATCAGCCGCTCGGTCGGGATGGTGTTCCAGAGCTTCAACCTGTTCCCGCACATGACGGCGCTGGAGAACGTGATGCTCGCCCCGCGGCGTGTGCTGAAGAAAAGCGCCGCCGACTGCCGGGCGCTGGCGCAGCAGATGCTGGAGAAGGTCGGCCTCGGCGATCGCCTGGATTACTACCCGTCGAGCCTCTCCGGCGGCCAGCAGCAGCGGGTGGCGATTGCCCGCGCGCTGGCGATGTCGCCAAAAGTCTTACTGTGTGACGAGATCACCTCCGCGCTGGATCCGGAACTGGTGGGTGAAGTGCTTAAGGTGCTGGAGCAGCTGGCGGCCGAGGGGATGACCCTGATCCTCGTGACGCACGAAATGAATTTTGCCCGCGAAGTGGGCGACCGCGTGGTGTTTATGCACCAGGGGAAGGTGTGGGAGCAGGGCGACAGCAAAACGCTGTTCGCCAACCCGCAGACCACCGAACTGAAGCAGTTCATCTCCTCGGTTCGCGGCCTCAACTGATAAGGACTTAACCATGGATATCGCACGTTTTCCGCAAATCAACCCGCCGCAGCGCCTGCTGATGGGGCCGGGGCCGATCAACGCCGACCCGCGCGTGCTGCGCGCCATGTCGAGCCAGCTGATAGGCCAGTACGACCCGGCCATGACCCACTACATGAACGAGGTGATGGCGCTCTATCGCGGCGTGTTCCGCACCGACAACCGCTGGACGATGCTGGTGGACGGCACCTCCCGCGCGGGGATTGAGGCGATTCTGGTTTCCGCTATTCGCCCGGGCGATAAGGTGCTGGTGCCGGTGTTTGGCCGCTTCGGTCATCTGCTGTGCGAGATTGCCCGCCGCTGCCGGGCGGAGGTGCATACCATCGAGGTGCCGTGGGGGGAGGTGTTTCCCCCGGACCAGGTGGAGGATGCCATTAAACGCATCCGTCCGCGCCTGCTGCTGACCGTGCAGGGCGACACTTCCACCACCATGCTGCAGCCGCTCGCGGAGCTTGGTGATATCTGCCGCCGCTACGACGTGCTGTTTTACACCGATGCCACCGCGTCGCTCGGCGGGAACGCGCTGGAGACCGACGCCTGGGGGCTGGATGCCGTCTCCGCTGGCATGCAGAAGTGCCTTGGCGGTCCGTCCGGCACGTCGCCGATCACGCTGAGCCCGCGGATGGAGGAGGCGATCCGCCGGCGCAGGCGCGTTGAGGAGGGCATTCGTACCGACGCCCACCGCGACGGCGACGAGGAGATGATCTACTCCAACTACTTCGATCTCGGCATGGTAATGGACTACTGGGGGCCGGAGCGGCTGAACCACCACACGGAGGCTACCACCGCGCTGTTCGGCGCCCGGGAATGCGCGCGTCTGATCCTCCAGGAAGGGCTGGAGAACGGCATCGCGCGGCATAGGCTGCACGGCGACGCGCTGCTGAAGGGCGTTCAGGCGATGGGGCTGGAGACCTTCGGCGACCTGAAGCACAGGATGAACAACGTGCTGGGCGTGGTTATCCCGCAGGGGGTTGACGGCGACCAGGTGCGCAAGCTGATGCTGGAGGATTTCGGGATTGAAATTGGCACCTCCTTCGGGCCGCTGCACGGCAAAGTGTGGCGCATTGGCACCATGGGCTATAACGCGCGCAAGGACTGCGTGATGACCACCCTGAGCGCGCTGGAGTCGGTGCTGAACTACCTGAAGTTCACCACCACGCAGGGTGCCGCCATGCAGGCCGCGTGGGACCACTATCGCCGCGAGACGCCGCAATGAGCCCGGCGGCAGAACGGGTGATGGCCCGCGCCGACGCGCTGGCCGCCATCAGCGAAACCCCGGATGCGCTCACGAGGGTGTATCTTTCGGCGCAGCATCTGCAGGCCAACCAGCTGGTGGGGCAGTGGATGAGCCAGGCGGGCATGACCGTCTGGCAGGACAGCGTGGGCAATATCTGCGGTCGCTATGAAGGCCGGCAGGAAGGGGCGCAGGCGGTGCTGCTCGGCTCGCATCTGGACACGGTGCGCAACGCCGGGCGCTACGACGGCATGCTCGGGGTGCTTACCGCCATTGAGGTGGTGGACGGCCTGCATCAGCAGGGGATCCGCCTGGCGCAGGCGATCGAGATCGTGGGCTTTTGCGACGAAGAGGGTACCCGCTTCGGCATCACGCTGCTGGGCAGCCGCGGCCTGACGGGCACCTGGCCGCCGGGCTGGCTGGAAGCGCGCGACGCCAGCGGGATCAGCGTGGCGCAGGCGATGGTGCAGGCTGGGCTGGATCCTGCCCGCGTATCGCATGCCGCGCGCGATCGGGAGGATTTCAGCGCCTGCCTGGAGCTGCATATCGAACAGGGCCCGTGCCTTGAACAGCAGGGGCTGGCGCTGGGGGTGGTGGAAGCCATTAACGGCGCGCGTCGTCTGAACTGCCGCTTTACCGGCGAGGCCGGGCACGCCGGCACCGTGCCGATGACGCACCGTAAGGATGCGCTGGCCGCCGCCGCCGAGTGGACAGGGGTGATTGAAAAAACCACCCACCGCCACGGTGGCAATCTGGTGGCAACGGTCGGGACGCTGCGCTGCCTGCCGGGAGCGGTGAACGTGATCCCCGGTGAGGTTGAACTCTCGCTGGATATTCGCGGTCCGCAGGATGCGCCGCTTGACGCGCTGCTTACTGAACTGCTGGCGCAGGCGCGCACGATAGCCGCACGTCGCGGTCTGGACTTCGTCGCCGAGGAGTTTTACCGCATCGCCGCCACGCCGTGCGACGCGGGGCTACAAACCGCGTTGGGGAGGGCCGTCGAATCGGTGCAGGGTCGCTCGTTATCCCTTCCCAGCGGCGCAGGGCATGACGCGATAGCGCTAGCGGAACGCTGGCCGGTGGGCATGCTGTTTGTACGTTGTAAGGGCGGCATCAGCCACCATCCGGCAGAGTCGGTGATGGCTGAGGATGTCGCGCTGGCAATCGAGGCGTTTGCGCTGGCTGTGGGGCAACTGGCGAACCGCGTTACTCCAGCCCCAGCGTATACTGCGCGATCTTAAAGTAGATAATCAGCCCGGTGCCGTCGATCAGCGTCGCAATAAACGGCGCGGAGACTACCGCCGGGTCGATCTTGCAGCGTTTTAACACCATCGGGATCACCGACGACACAATCGCGCTCCAGAGCGTAATGCACACCAGCGTCAGGCTGACGATCAGCGTGATTTCCATCCCGATGCCCATCATCCAGGCGCGGACGCAGCCCGCCAGGCCCAGCGTGGCGGCAATCATCAGCGAGGTGCTCATCTCTTTACGCAGCACGCGGCCAACGTCGCGCAGGTGGACTTCACCCAGCGCCATGGCGCGCACCAGCGTGGAGGTGATCTGGGTGCCGCTGTTCCCGCCGGTGCCAATCAGCAAGGGTATAAAGAACGCCAGCGCGATGGCGGATTCCAGCGCCTCTTCAAAATGCTGGATCACCGAACTGGTGTACGCTTCCGCGACAAACAGCAGCAGCAGCCAGACGGAGCGTTTCTTCCACAGGCTGAAGGCGCTGGTCTCCAGATAGGGCTTCTCCAGCGGCAGCGTTGCCCCCTGAAGCTGAGCGTCTTCTGTGACGTCATCTTCCAGCAGATGGGCGATTTCGCGTTCCGTAAGACAGCCCACCAGCTTGCCGTGGGTTACCACCGGCACCACATCCGCACCCGCGTGCGCCAGCACCCCGGCGACGTCTGCCCGTTCGTCTTCCGGTTTGAGCTGAATAAACTCCGATATCATCAGCCCCTTAACCGGCTGCACGGTATCCGTGGCCTGCAATAATTTGCGTACGGCAATTAAACCGGCGAGTCGGCCATTATCTTCGATAAAAATATGCGACGGAATATCATCGTCCTTTAATTTTTCGAAAAACTGCTCGCGCGCTAACGCCACGCATAATGAAATATCGATAACAATAAAATCGGTATTCATATATTGCGCAATTGCGCTGTCGTTAAAAGCCAGGTTTTGGTTGTGAATAGCGTAAGACATAATACATTCCCTTTGAATAATAACATCTCTCAGGGGCGAGCAAGACAGGGCATGTCGAAGAGGAGATCCCCACGTCCTGGGTTCAGCACTGTACACCGTATCCCGTAAGGGAAGTTATACTGACAAAGCCTTGATTCGACAGTGCCTGTTTTACCCTGTGCCGGTTCTCTCGAACCCACCAGAGCGATAACGTGTATTTGTACAGGAGCCTCGCCATAACGAGATCGTTGTAAAACGTGACGAATAATACGCATATTTAAAATGGCTGCTGAAGAATTTTAATAATGTTTAAGAATCGTTTAAATGAATAATATCCAAAAGACGTTGAGGCTTTATTTAACTTTTTTCATTTCTAATGGGGAATTAAATGGTTGACGAGGAGAGTAAAATGGCATGGCTGGACACACTGCTGATGCATTTTGCGCACTATCCGGCGCAGCTGTTCGCGCTGCTCGTCGTGATGGCGTTGAGTAAATCAACGGTGCTGATCTCCTCGGTGCTGCCGCCCGCGTCGGTGATGCTGCTGGCGGGGATAGCCGTTAGCCAGTCGAGCCTGCCCCCCGGGCTGGCGTGGCTTGCCGTGGCGATGGGGGCCACCGTGGGATCGGTGCTGAATTACCATATCGGCCAGCTGATGGGGCATACGCCCTGGGTCACGCGCTTTACCGCCAGGCATGCCGATAAATTTCTACGCGTGCAGCACCGGTTACGAAAAAACGGCGTGCTGGTGCTCTTTACGTCGCGCTTTCTGGCGGTGCTGCGCTATATCGTCCCGCTGGCGGCGGGCATGCTGAGAATGAGCGCGGTGAAGGTTTACACCGTCAGCCTGCTTTCTGCCTGCCTGTGGGCGGCGCTGTATGTCGGCGTGGTGACCGGCATCAGCGCCTTTTGACTTACAGACTTCCCATTCCGCCGTCCACCAGCAGTTCGGTGCCTACGGTGTAGCTTGACTCATCGGACGCCAGATAGAGCGCCGCCTTCGCCAGCTCCGTGGTGGTACCCATTCTGCCCAGCGGAACCAGTTTAATGATTTCCCCGACCATTGCGTTGAGCGTCTCTTCACTTAAGCCCGTCTTCGTAAACGCCGGGGTTTCCACCGGGCCAGGGCTCAGGCCGTTCACGCGGATCCCGCGCGGCAGCAGTTCCGCCGACAGCGTACGCGCCAGCGACAGCAGGGCGGCCTTGCTCGCGGCATAGACGCTGCTGGAAGGGAGGCCGATGCGCGCGCTTACGGAGCCGCACAAAATCACCGAAGACGGGTTACTGAGCAGCGGGAGCAGCGCCTGAATCAAAAAGAACGGTCCCTTCAGGTTAATGCCCATCAGCCGATCCCAGGCCTCCTCCTGCCAGGCTTCCAGCGGCGCGTGCGTCACGTCACCGGCGTTAATAAACACCGCATCCAGCCGCGGCCAGCGGGCGGCAATCGTCTCCGCCAGCGCTTTTTGCGCCGCAGCGTCACCCGCATCGGCCGGGATCACCCAGGCGTTATCGCCCAGGATGCGCTCTGCCTCGGCGAGGGTTTCCGGGTTGCGCCCGGTAACGGCAACCCGCGCCCCTTCGGCAATAAACGCCTGCGCGGTGGCGAGACCGATACCGCTGGTCCCGCCGGTAATCAGCGTATATTTATCTGCTAAACGACCCATTTTCTTCTCCTGAAATGTCTCTGGAGAAAGCACTATAGAAACGTTAGTATCGAAAGGAAACCAGGTACCAATTGGATACTAAAGAGGCAAAAGGTGTGATATGGCTGAAATGCTGAATGCGTGTTGTGAAAAAAAATCGGCGGTGCATGCCTGTCCGATGACGCAGTTTGTAAACCTGATTTCCGGTAAATGGGCAATCCCGATCCTCTACCGTCTGATTGTGATCAATTCCCCCGTACGTTTTGGCGATCTGCTGCGTGCGGCGGCCCCCATCACCCAAAAAGAGCTGACGAAACAGCTGCGCCTGTTTGAGCAGCGCGGGCTGGTAACGCGGACGGTCTACCCGGAAATCCCGCCGCGCGTGGAGTATCAAATCACCGGGCTGGGGCTAACCCTGCAAAATGCCCTCTCCCCGCTGGCCGACTGGGTGGAACAATACGGCGATCGTCTCGGCAGGTAATCATCAGTTTGAGAAATGCTTCCCGAAAAAACCGTCACGGATCTGTCACACTCCGCGTAACAATAAAAACGTGTGAGGAAATAGGGATGAGAAGAGCACTACTTGCTGTCGCCGTGGCGGGCACGCTTTCCATAACGACGGGCGCACAGGCCCAGGAGACGCCTGAGGGATATCAGCTACAGCAGGTGCTGATAATGAGCCGTCACAACCTGCGCGCGCCGCTCGCCAACAACGGCAGCGTGCTGGAACAATCCACGCCGAAGCAGTGGCCGGAGTGGGACGTCCCTGGCGGCCAGCTGACCACCAAGGGTGGCGTGCTGGAAGTGTATATGGGCCACTACATGCGCGAGTGGCTGGCAGAGCAGGGGATGGTGAAGACGGGAGAATGTCCGCCAGCGGACACCGTTTATGCCTACGCCAACAGCCTGCAGCGCACCGTGGCGACCGCGCAGTTCTTTATCGCCGGCGCGTTCCCGGGGTGCGATGTTCCCGTACATCATCAGGAAAAGATGGGCACCATGGATCCTACCTTCAATCCGGTCATTACCGACGATTCCCCCGCGTTTCGCGAGAAGGCGCTGAAGGCGATGGAGACGGAGCGGCAGAAAATGCAGCTTGATGAAAGCTACAGGCTGCTGGAACAGCTGACGAACTACAGCGACTCGCCGTCCTGCAGGGAGAAAAAAGTCTGCTCCCTGACGGAGGCGAAAGATACCTTCAGCGCCGACTACCAGAAGGAGCCGGGCGTGTCCGGGCCGCTGAAGGTAGGTAACTCGCTGGTGGACGCCTTCACCCTGCAGTATTACGAAGGTTTCCCGGCAGATCGGGTGGCCTGGGGCGAGATCAAAACCGATCAGCAGTGGCGCGTGCTGTCGAAGCTGAAAAATGGCTATCAGGACTCGCTCTTTACCTCGACGGACGTCGCGCAAAACGTCGCTAAACCGCTGGTGAAGTACATCGATAATGCGCTGGTGACCGGACAGGCAAAAGCGCCAAAAATTACCCTGCTGGTGGGGCATGACTCCAATATCGCCTCGCTGCTGACGGCGCTGGATTTTAAGTCGTATCAGCTGCACGACCAGCAGGAGCGCACCCCAATCGGCGGCAAAATTGTCTTCCAGCGCTGGCACGACAAAAACGCCAACCGCGAGCTCATGAAAATTGAGTATGTCTACCAGAGTTCAGCCCAGCTGCGGAACGCCAGCGTGCTGTCGCTGCAGTCCCCCGCGCAGCGCGTAACGCTGGAGCTTAAGGGTTGCCCGGTGGATGCGAACGGCTTCTGCCCGATCGATAAATTCAATGCGGTAATGAACAGCGCGGCGAAATAGAAGAAAACCCCCCGCCGGAGCGGGGGGAACGTTCAGACGTTTTTACGTTCGATGGTTTGCTCACCCCAGAAGAGCGAGTCTTTGTCCGTTTTCTCGAAGGCGCGAACCAGCACTTCATCACTGCCTTCTTCCCAAATCTTCTCCGCCAGCTTTTCGTCATAGTTGGCGACTTCAAAGATAGCTTCGGCAATCTCCGGAGAGGTGTTGCGTAAACTTGCCCATTCACCCACGTGGTGAGCCTTGGATTCTTGCGTTGGCATACTTGTCCTCCTGTTGGGTTAGCCGTTCAGTTTTTTAGCGAGACCCGCGACGTATTCACCCTGATAGCGGGCGATCGTGAGTTCTTCATTGCTCGGCTGACGTGAACCGTCGCCGCCGGCAATCGTTGTGGCACCGTACGGCGTTCCGCCACGTACCTGTGAAATATCGAACAGTTCCTGCGCGCCGTAACCAATGGGCACAATCACCATCCCATGATGTGCAAGGGTAGTCCAGGTTGAGGTAATCGTCTGCTCCTGGCCGCCGCCGGTGCCGGTCGAGCTGAATACGCTGGCAAGCTTGCCGTATAGCGCGCCCGAGGCCCAGAGCCCGCCGGTTTGATCGAGGAAGGTGCGCATCTGGCCAGACATATTGCCGAAGCGGGTAGGGGTGCCAAAAATAATGGCATCGTATTCCGCCAGCTCCTGCGGGGTCGCCACCGGGGCGTTTTGCGTCTTCCCGCCGGCCTTGGCGAAGGCTTCCGCCTGCATGGTTTCCGGTACGCGTTTTACCACAACCTCAACGCCGTCTACTCTGTTTGCGCCTTCTGCTACCGCGTGAGCCATGGTTTCAATGTGTCCATACATGGAATAATAGAGCACCAGAACTTTTGCCATTTTGCATCACTCCTCGTTGGTTTTTCTTACAGCGAATCGCTGCGTTACTTTAAAGATATGACATCACGGCGAGACTGCAAAAATGAACGGCATTTATTTGATATATAACAATATCTTTTCCTGAGGCTGGCTGTAGCAAAATGAAACAACTTTGGCTGGAGAGATTTTTCAAAAGATAAGAAAGGCTTATGAATAAGCGGCGCGATATCTCATACGAAAGGCTGAGATCATGTTGCAGAATATTACCTCTCGCTTGCCGGATGGCCGCATTACACTAAGCTTAACTTCACGCGGCACAGATAAAGGCACTGTCCTTGAGCCGCGAGGTGAAAGAATCCTCTTTTACTGAATGCAATATGATGTCTAATGTTTCACACTCTGGAGGTTCGAGATGGCAAACCATCGTGGTGGTTCAGGTAATTTCGCTGAAGACCGTGAAAGAGCATCAGAAGCAGGTCGTAAAGGTGGCCAGTCCAGCGGGGGTAACTTTAAAAATGACCCTCAGCGCGCGTCAGAGGCTGGTAAAAAAGGGGGTAAAAATAGCCACGGCAGCAGCAACAAGTAGTACGCCGGGTTGACCCCCTGCCGCCGGGTTTCCCGGCGGTTTTTTTATGCCTGCTACATTGAACTGTCGTCTGATGCATCGCACACTACAGGTTTGATTCTTAGCGTCGGTGCCCCATGTCCGCTTCTCGTTTTACCTTCTCCATTAAGCCTCAGGAAGCCATTCTTATTCTGATCACCATGTTCTGGGGCGGAACGTTTCTCGCTGTTCAGTACGCGGTCACGATGAGCGATCCGTTTTTCTTTGTCGGGCTGCGCTTCGCAACGGCGGCGATTGCCGTGGCGCTTATATCCCTTAAAACCCTGCGCGGGCTGACCCTCCGTGAGCTTAAGGCGGGTGTCGCCATTGGCGTGGCAATCGCCATGGGTTACAGCCTGCAAACGTGGGGGCTCCAGTCTATCTCCAGCAGTAAATCGGCCTTCATCACCGCCATGTACGTGCCGCTGGTGCCGCTGCTGCAGTGGCTGTGCCTGGGCAGAATACCGGGCCTGATGTCGTGCACCGGCATCGTGCTGGCGTTTATCGGTCTGATCCTGTTAGCCGGGCCGGAAAATAACCTGCTGGCGCTGGGGCCGGGCGAGATCATCACCCTCGTGGGCGCCGTTGCCATTGCGGCGGAAATCATTCTGATTAGCGCCTGGGCGGGAAAGGTGGACGTCAAGCGCGTCACGGTCGTGCAGCTTGCCACCGCATCGCTGGTGGCGTTCGCGACGATGGTGCCGGCAGGGGAGTCCGTCCCGCCGATGTCCACCGGGCTTATCGTGGTGGCGCTGGGGCTGGGCATTTTCAGCGCTATCATTCAGGTCACCATGAACTGGGCGCAGCGTAGCGTATCTCCGACCCGCGCGACGGTCATTTATACCGGAGAGCCGGTATGGGCCGGTATTTTCGGACGTATCGCCGGCGAGCGTCTGCCGCTGCTGGCGCTGTTAGGCGGGGCGTTTATTATTGCCGGGGTGCTGGTCAGCGAGCTCAAACTCAAAAAGCGTAGGACTGAAGCCAGCGATTTGACCGTGGAGTAAGGTTTTGATTGAAAAAAAGCGCGGCTTTACCTACGATATGTACGGATGAATACCGTACACGATGAAAGACACCATGCCAGCACTTAAAAAACAGCGTATCGATCTTCGCTTAACGGACGAAGACAAAACTATGATTGAAGAAGCGGCGGCGATGACCAATCAAACGATCACCCAGTTTATGGTGAACAGCGCGTCGGAGCGCGCTGCAGAAGTCATCGAACAGCATCGGCGTCTCGTATTAAACGAAGCATCATGGAATGCGGTGATGGATGCCATCGACAATCCGCCAGAGCCAAATGAACGGCTGAAGCGAGCGGCAGAACGTCTTCGTAACATGGAGTGAAGCGTGGTGGTCAATCTCACGATCGAAATGCTGTCAGAGGGAACCGATTATAATTTCGAGGATTTCGATTGTGGTGAACCCTCGCTCAACACCTTTCTTAAAGAACATCTGGTGCGTCAGCATAACGGACGTATTTTACGAGGCTACCTGCTTAAAGAACGCCACCGTCCACACGTCCTGGGCTATTACACGTTATCCGGAAGCTGCTTTGAAAAAACGATGCTTCCGTCCAGCACTCAGCAGCGTCGCATCCCTTACAGCAACGTACCCAGCGTGACGCTGGGACGTCTCGCCATACATAAAGCACTCCAGGGAAACGAGTGGGGAACAACCCTTGTTGCACACGCTATGCGAGTGGTGTATCTGGCATCGCAGGCCGTGGGTGTACACGGAATATTTGTGGATGCCCTGAATGAACAGGCGCAAAGGTTTTATCTGAAGCAGGGTTTTATCCCGCTGAAGGGAGAAAACAGCAACGCTCTGTTCTTTCCCACAAAATCTATCGAACGATTATTTGAGCAAGAATGATCGCGTTACCTTCTGCTGAACTTACGTAACGGACCGGTCGGGTAAGGCATAGCCGTTACCCGACACAGAATGTCACGGCTCCTGACGCACAACCTTACCCTGCGGCACGGCCACGTCGCGTCGGCTAAGCAGGGCGTTAAGCAGGATCGCGCCGAAGGTCGACGTGCCGATCCCGCCAACCGTAAACCCGCCCAGCGTCAGGGCGAAATCACCCGCCCCCAGCACCAGCGTCACCGCCACCATGATGAGGTTACCGTTCTGACTCAGATCGACGTGGTTCTCTACCCAGATACGCGCCCCGGCGACGGCAATCAGGCCAAATACCACAATCGATGCGCCGCCAATCACCGGGGAGGGGATGGTATGGATAAGCGCGCCGAATTTTGGTGAAAAGCCGAGCAGCACCGCGATGGCTGCCGCCGCCACGAAGACCAGCGTGGAGTAGACTTTGGTCACCGCCATAACGCCGATATTTTCCGCGTAGGTGGTGACGCCGCTCCCGCCGACCGAGCCGGAAAGCATGGTCGCCAGCCCGTCACCGACGAACGCGCGCCCCATGTACGGATCCATATTGCGCCCGGTCATCCCCGCGACCGCCTTCAGGTGGCCCAGGTTCTCAGCGACCAGAATTACCGCCACGGGCGCGATCAGCATCATCGCCTGGGCGTTAAAGGTGGGGGACGTTATCTGCGGCAGGCCGAACCAGGCCGCCTGATGCAGCAGGGTAAAATCTACCGGTTTGCCCAGCCCCAGACCATTCGCCAGCAGAGCATAAGCCAGGCAGGCAACAATCAGCCCGACCAGGATCAGCAGCCGCTGGATCATCCCGCGGGTAAAGACCGCGACCACGCCGATGCACAGCACGGTAATTACCGCCATCCAGCTCTCAAACGGCGAGCCGGAAACGCTTTTCACCGCAATCGGCGCGAGGTTAAGGCCAATCGCCATCACCACCGCGCCGGTCACGACGGGGGGCATCATCCGCTCTATCCAGCGCGTACCAACCTTCATCACCACCAGACCGATCAGGGTATAGACCAGCCCGCAGGCGATGATGCCGCCGAGGGCGACGCTCAGGTTGGGGTTGATCCCCTGGCCGTTAAACCCGGTGGTGGCGATCACCACGCCAACAAACGCCGCGCTGGAGCCAAGGTAGCTGGGCACGCGCCCGCCGGTGACAAAAAAGAACAGCAGGGTACCGATACCCGACATCAAAATGGAGAGGTTAGGATCCAGCCCCATCAGCATGGGCATCAGCACCGTAGCGCCAAACATCGCAACCGCATGCTGCACGCCCATCACCATCGTCTGCCCGAGCGGGAGCCTTTCATCCGGCGCGACCACGCCTGCTTCAGTGGAGGTCGATTTCAACTGCCAGTGGGGAAATCCGAACATGTTCTGCCTCCTTAAGGCGGGTTAACAGGCGGGGCGCATAAGGGCGTGGTAGCCGCGGTCAAACCACACCAGCCCCTGCGGGGCGGGGTGGCGAACGATTGATGCAATGTCGCAAAACAGAATGTCGTGGGTGCCCACGCTGACCACCTGGCTGATGCGGCAGTCAAACGAGGCGAGTGCATTCTCCAGACGCGGGCAGCCGGTATCTCCCGTCTGCCAGCGGGCGGCGGCAAACCGATCCTCCATCGGCGTTTTACCGCCAAACAGGTTGGAGAGCGGCTCCTGCCCTGCGCTCAGCGTGTTAACGCACAGGGTGCGGTTTTCGCTAAACGTGGGCCAGACGGACGCGCCGCGGTTCAGGCACACCAGCAGGGTGGGCGGTGAATCGGTGACGCTGCACACCGCGCTGGCGGTAAAGCCCGCCCTGCCCGCCGGGCCGTCGGTGGTGATGATATTAACCGCGGCGCCCACGCAGGCCATCGCGTCGCGAAAGGTTTGCTTATCAGGTGTCATCATAGTTTTCCTTACGCCAGCCCGCAGGCGTCTTCGAAGGTCAGGCGCGGCAATCGTCCGTAAACGCTGCGCGAGTCGCCGTAGCCGATGTTGATCAGCAGGTTGCTTTTAAGCAGCGTGCCGGTAAAAAAGGCCTCGTCGACTTTCTGTCGGTCAAAGCCGGACATCGGTCCGGTGTCGAGCCCGAGCGCGCGGCAGGCAAAAATCAGGTAGGCGGCCTGCATCGAGCTGTTGCGAAAGGCCGTCTCTTCGGCGTGCGCCGGGCTGGTGGTAAACCAGCTTCTGGCATCACCGTGCGGGAACAGCTCGGGCAGGCGCTCATAAAATTCGCCGTCCCAGGCGACAATCGCCGTGACGGGGGCGGTAAGCGTTTTCGTCAGGTTGCCGCTGGAGAGCGCCGGGCGCAGCTTCTCTTTGCCCTCCGGGCTGCGGACAAACACGATGCGCGCCGGCGAACAGTTGGCGGAGGTGGGCCCCCACTTCATCAGGTCGTAGATCTCGCGCAGCGTCTCGTCGCTGACCGGCATATCCAGCCAGCCGTTGTGGGTGCGGGCGCCGGTGAACAGCGTCTCCAGCGCGGTAGGGCTAATGGCTTCGCTCATCAAAGCTCCTTATAAAGCGGGTTCGGGGCTGTGCAGCAGGCTGGCAAGCCCGTTCAGCAGCAGGGTGTTAAAGGCGTCCGGCTCGGTGACGTTGCAGGCGTGCCCGCCCTGACGCATGGCCGTTTTGTGGGCGTGCGGTAGGGCGGCACGCAGTTCAGCTGAGCAGACGGACGGCACCAGCAGATCGTCGGTGGAGCAGATAATCTGCACCGGGCAGCGAACGCGTGCGGCGTGGAGGCTGAAGTCGGCCTGTTTCAGCGCGTTCAGCCTGCGCAACAGGTTGGCTTCGCCCTGAAAATGGGCCAGCGCCAGCGCCTCTTCGGCCTCCAGGCGCGGGGCGCGGGCGGCCATCCAGCCTGCGGGATAGAGAAACAGCGGCTGCGCCTCGACCCACGCCCGCGCGCCGCCCGCCTGCAGCAGACGTTCGCGAACGCTAAAGCAGCGGCGGGTATGATCATGGAGGGCGAGCCAGCCGTTGACGCAAACCAGCGCGATGAGCGCATCAGGCCTGTCGAGCGCCAGCTGCATGCCGACCAGCGCCCCCAGCGCGTGGCCGACCGCGCAGTAGCGGGTGATGCCGTCGGCGGCCAGCGCCTGCGCCAGCTCGTCAGCCATCTGCGCGAGGGTATACCCTTCCGGCAGGGTATCCGGGTTATTCCCCGTGCCACGCTGGTCGTAGCACACCACCTGATACTCCTGCTCCAGCGCGGCGAGCTGGGGCAGCCAGTAGCTTCCGCAGCCGCCGAGCCCGGCAATCAGCACCACCACGGGCGCGCCCTCAAAGGGCGGCGGTGAAAGGGTAAGCTTCATGGCCGCCTCACTTCGCGATGTGCGCAACGGTGGCAATTTCAACCAGCGCCTCGGGCTTCACCAGCCCGCACTGGATGCAAAACCGCGCCGGCTTATCGCCAGGGAAAAACTCCGCGTAGACCTCGTTAATCGCGGCGTAGTTTTTCCAGTCGGTGATAAAGATGCTGTTGAAGGTCACGTCCTCCATGGTGCCACCCGCCGTTTCGATCACGGATTTGATGGTCTCCAGAACGTGGCGGGTTTGCGCCTTTGGGTCGTTGATAAACACCACGCTGTTGTCTTTATCAAACGGCAGCGTGCCGGAAACGTATACCACGCCGTCAGCGAGCGTGCCGGGGACAAACGGGGCAATCGGGGTACCGGTGCCCGGCGGAATAATCACGGATTTAGGCATAGCGGTTCTCCTCAGGCGATACGGGCCAGCGGCGGATCCAGCGCGTCGCAGAAGTCCGCGACGTTACTCACCCAGCCAAAAAAGGTTTCGATATTGAACAGGGCGGCTTTCTGCGCGAAATCCGGCCCGGCCTGATGGGTAGCGTCTTCCAGCACCACGCCGAAATACTCGAGGAAAAAGCCGTCGCGCAGGGTCGACTCCACGCAGACGTTGGTGGCAATGCCCGTGAAGACCAGGTGACGAATGCCCCGGCTGCGCAGCAGGCTGTCGAGCGGCGTGTTGAAAAAGCCGCTGTAGCGCGGTTTCGGCAGCACGATATCCCCGGCCTGCGGCACCAGCTCATCCACCAGCTGATAGTCCCAGCCGCCTTTCGCCAGCAGCTTGCCCTGGAGTTCTGGCCGTTTGCGCATAGTTTTCAGGGCGTTCGACTTGTGGAAGTTGGGCGAGCCGGGGCCGCCGGCCTCCACGTACTGGTCGTCCCAGCCGTTCTGGAACCAGATAATCAGCATGCCTGCCGCGCGGGCAGCCGCGACGGCGGTTTTGATGTTCTCAATCACCGGCCGGGTGGAAGAAACGTCGAACCCCGCCAGATCCAGATAACCGCCCCGGCTGGCGTAGGCGTTTTGCATATCCACCACGATCAGCGCGCTCTGCGCTGGCGCAAAGGTGATGGCTTCCGGGCGAGCGTTAAGGGTCGTCATTACGCCACCTCCTTCGTCACGGCGGGAATGTGGGCGCGGCACTGCATCAGCGGCTGAATGCGCTCGCCGAAGGTTTCCACCCCGGTGAGAAAATCATCGAAGGTCAGCAGCACGCCTTCCGCACCGGGTACGGCGGCCACCTCGTCGAGCATTCTGGCGACGCTGGCATACGAGCCCACCAGGGTTCCCATGTTGATGTTGACGGCTGACGTCGGGTCGGCCATCTGGCGAACGTTGGTGTCCGAACCGGAGCGGGTATCCTTCTGGCTCTGCTCGGTAAGCCAGCTCAGCGCCTCCTCGTCCGCGCCGTCCTTATAGCGCTCCCATTTGGCGCGGGCGGCGTCGTCGGTTTCGTCGGCAATGACCATAAACAGCACGTAGGAGCCGACGTCGCGCCCGGTTTTGTCGGCGGCCTCTTTCATCCGCGCGGCGGTCGGGGCGAAGGCGGCAGGCGTATTCACGCCTTTACCGAAGCAGAAGTTGAAGTCGGCGTATTTCGCCGAGAATTCCATCCCCGCGTCGCTCTGGCCGGCGCAGATGACCTTCATCGGCACTGACGGCTTCGGGCTAACGCGGCAGTCGTTCATGGTGAAGAAGTCACCCTTGAAGTCGCTTTTGCCGGTGCCCCACAGGTCGCGCAGCACCTGCACGTATTCGGTCAGGTAGTCGTAGCGACGCGAGAAATACTCGTCACCCGGCCAGATGCCCATCTGCTCGTACTCCGGCTTTTGCCAGCCGGTGACCAGGTTGACGCCAAAGCGTCCGCCGGAGATGGAGTCGATGGTGGAGGCCATGCGCGCCACGATCGCCGGGGGCAGGGTGAGCGTGGCGGCGGTGGCGTAGATCTGGATGCGGGAGGTCACCGCGGCCAGCCCGGCCATCAGGGTGAAGGACTCCAGGTTGTGGTCCCAGAATTCGGTTTTGCCGCCGAAGCCGCGCAGCTTGATCATCGAGAGGGCAAAGTCGAAATGGTAGTGCTCCGCCTTCTGCACGATGGCTTTGTTCAGCTCAAAGCTCGGCATGTACTGCGGGGCAGTGGTCGAGATAAGCCAGCCGTTGTTGCCGATCGGTACAAATACGCCAATTTTCATCACGAACCTCTCTTCATTACGTCGCAGGTGTAACGGTGTTTTGCAAAGGGAGTGCCAGTTTTGAAAATTGCTATGTTATTAATGTGTTAATCACGGGTTGATGGTTTGATACGGTTAAATGTGGACTGAATGGTCAAAAACATTGCACACAAAACAGGCACTCATGCGCGATGGGGGTGCACAGGGTCGTGGCGAGACGGCGGTTTTGCTATGCTGAGCGCAGAAAAGAAAATGGAGAGCGGAAATGACGCAAGGCGCAGTGAAAACACCCGGTAAACGTTCGCAGGCGGTGAGCGCCAAGAAGCAGGCGATCCTCAGCGCCGCGCTGGAGACGTTTTCGCAGTTTGGCATTCACGGCACGCGCCTTGAGCAGGTGGCGGAGCAGGCCGGGGTGTCCAAAACCAATCTGCTCTACTACTACCCGTCGAAAGAGGCCCTGTACGTGGCCGTGATGCAGCAGATCCTGGATATCTGGCTTGCGCCGCTTAAGGCGTTTCGCGAAGAGCTGGCTCCTCTGGTGGCAATCGGGGAATACATTCGCCTGAAGCTGGAGGTATCGCGCGATTATCCGCAGGCCTCGCGGCTGTTCTGTCTGGAGATGCTGCAGGGCGCGCCGCTGCTGCAGGCCGAGCTGACGGGAGATTTAAAGCAGCTGGTGGACGATAAATCGGCGATTATTGCCGGATGGGTCGCCAGCGGCAAGCTGGCCCCCGTCGATCCGCAGCACCTGATCTTTATGATTTGGGCCTCCACCCAGCATTACGCTGACTTCGCGGCCCAGGTTGAGGCGGTAACCGGAAAAACGCTCCAGGACGAGGTGTTTTTCCAGAGCACCCTCGAAAACGTGCAGCGGATGATTATCGAAGGGATCCGCGTGCGCTAGTTTCCCTCACCCTAACCCTCTCCCAAGGGGAGAGGGGACTGTTCTGTGCTGTCTTTTCTCCCTCGCCCCTATGGGGAGAGGGGACAGCTTAGGTCGCCCTCTTCACACTGCATCAGCGAGGCCAGAAACGCTTCGCGCTCTACGGTTTTCTCAGCCAGACACTGGCTCACGATCATTGGCTGAACGCTTCCGCCTTCCGTACCCGAGCCGATAAACGCGCAGTCCGCGTCGCGCAGGGTAATCCACGCCTGCTGCGCCTTTTTAAGCAGGTCGCGCTGGGGCGCTGCCGCGCGCTTGATGGCGGCCTGATACGTCTCGTTAAGCTTTTTATCCGCGGCCTGGTACTGCTGCGCGCTACAGGCGTTCAGTTCAGCCTGGGTGGTCGCGTTGCCGCACTCGTCGGCCAGCGCGCTGGCGCTCAGCAGCAGGGCTGCCCCTGCGATAAGAAATCGTTTCATACTCTCCCCAATAAAATAAGGCTCCGTCTCCGGAGCCTTATTAGCACAGCGTTAGCCGATTGTCATCAGGCTGGCGTTACCGCCTGCCGCCGCGGTGTTGACGCTGAGCGAACGTTCCACGTACAGGCGCTCCAGCAGCAGGTTGGTTTCCCCGCGCGCAAAGCCCTGCACCGAAACAATCGCCCCGCTGCGGGCCGCGACCTGCTCGCACAGCTCGCGCAGCTGGTCGGAGTCGCCGTGGTAGATCACCGCGTCAAACGGCTGGGCCAGCAGCGCGTCGGCCTTGGCAAAGCGAATGCGGGCCGAGACCGCTTTTGGCAGCTGCTTAGCGAGATCGCGATGCAGGGCATCTTCCGGCCATAGCACCTCACAGCCGGTAGCCGTCGCGGCAGCCAGCTGCACCAGGGCGTCCTGCTCGTTATCCGCCACGCACAGCACGCGCTCGCGCGGCATCAGCGTCCAGGTGTTGCGCTCGCCGGTTGGACCCGGCAGCAGACGCTGGGTACCGGCCTGCGCCAGCTCGCCGTACTGCTGAGCAACGGCGCGCAGTTCAGGGCGGTTTTCTGCCCACTTAACGAGCGCCTCCAGCGGCTGGGTCAGCACGGCTTTCACCTGCGCATCCACCGGATAGTCAGCGTCCTGGCGCGCCAGCGTCACGCCCAGCGCGTTTTCCGGGCGGTTCGCCAGCAGACGATACAGGTAAAGCGGGCCGCCAGCCTTCGGACCGGTGCCGGAGAGGCCTTCACCGCCGAACGGCTGCACGCCCACGACCGCGCCGACCATGTTGCGGTTGACGTACAGGTTGCCGACTTTGGCATTGCCGGTAACCTGCGCGATGGTTTCGTCGATACGCGTATGCACGCCGAGCGTCAGGCCGTAGCCGGAGGCGTTGATCTGGTCGATCAGCTCGTTGAGGCTGTTGCGGCTGTAGCGCACCACGTGCAGCACCGGACCAAAGACCTCTTTTTTCAGCTCGTCGAAGCTTGCCAGCTCAATCAGCGTAGGCGGCACGAAGGTGCCGGTCTGCCATTCGCGGGCATCTTCGCTGTTCTCGCGCACCGCCTGGAACACCGGACGGCCCTTGGCGCGCATGGTCTGAATATGGTTTTCAATATTGGCTTTGGCTTCCGCGTCGATCACCGGCCCGATGTCGGTGGTGAGACGGCCCGGGTTGCCCATGCGGCATTCGGCCATTGCGCCGCGCAGCATCTTCAGCGTGTGGTCGGCCACGTCGTCCTGCAGGCACAGCACGCGCAGGGCGGAGCAGCGCTGACCGGCGCTGTCGAACGCGGAGGCCAGCACGTCAACCACCACCTGCTCGGTGAGGGCAGAGGAGTCAACGATCATGGCGTTCATGCCGCCGGTTTCGGCGATGAGCGGCGTTGGACGGCCCTGCGCATCCAGACGGGTAGCAATGTTGCGCTGCAGCAGGGAGGCCACCTCGGTGGAGCCGGTAAACATCACGCCGCGCACCCGGTTATCGGACGTCAGCTTAGCGCCGACGGTTTCACCGCGGCCCGGCAGCAGCTGAACCACGCCCGCCGGCACGCCCGCTTCAAGCAGGATATTGATGCCCTGCGCGGCAATCAGCGGCGTTTGCTCCGCCGGTTTTGCCAGCACGCTGTTGCCTGCGGCAAGCGCGGCGGCAATCTGGCCGGTGAAGATCGCCAGCGGGAAGTTCCACGGGCTGATACAGACCACCGGGCCGAGCGGGCGGTGCGTTTCGTTGTCGAAATCATCGCGCACCTGACCGGCGTAGTAGTGGAGGAAGTCGACCGCTTCGCGCACTTCGGCGATGGCGTTGCTGAAGGTTTTACCCGCCTCGCGCACCAGAATGCCGATGAGCGACTGCATCTGATCTTCCATCAGCACCGCGGCACGCTCCAGAATCGCGGCGCGCTCCTGCGGCGGGGTGGCAAACCAGATTGGCGCGTTGTTTACCGCGCTCTCCAGCGCCTGGTCCACTTCCGCTTCGGTCGCTTCACGCGCGTAGCCGACGATATCCTTAGGCTCGGCCGGGTTGATCACCGGCTGCATGTCGCCGTCCTCAACGGAGTGCTCAAGGATCGGCTTGGCCTGCCATTTCTGCAGCGCGCTGTTGAGCAGGGCAGAGGAGAGCGACGCCAGACGGTGTTCGTTCGCCAGATCCAGGCCCGCCGAGTTGACGCGGCCTGCGCCATACAGCTCGCGCGGCAGGGCAATCTTCGGATGCGGCAGGCCAATCTGGCCTTCCTGCGCCGCCATTTTTTCAACCGCCTGCACCGGATCGGCCACCAGCTCGTCCAGCGGCAGGGTGGTGTCGGCGATGCGGTTAACGAAGGAGGTGTTCGCGCCGTTTTCCAGCAGGCGACGCACCAGGTACGCGAGCAGGGTTTCGTGAGTACCCACCGGAGCATAGATACGGCACGGGCGGTTCAGCTTGCCGTCGGCCACTTTACCGGTCACCTGCTCGTACAGCGGTTCACCCATGCCGTGCAGGCACTGGAACTCGTACTGTCCCGGATAATAGTTTTGCCCCGCCAGGCTGTAGATCGCCGCCAGGGTGTGGGCGTTGTGGGTGGCAAACTGCGGATAAATCAGGTTCGGCACGCCGAGCAGCTTTTTCGCACAGGCGAGATAGGAGACGTCGGTGTAGACCTTGCGGGTGTATACCGGATAGCCTTCCAGGCCCTCCATCTGGGCGCGCTTGATTTCGCTGTCCCAGTACGCGCCTTTCACCAGACGGATCATCAGGCGGCGACGGCTGCGGCTGGCCAGGTCAATCAGGTAATCAATGACGAACGGGCAGCGCTTCTGGTAGGCCTGGATAACGAAGCCAATGCCGTTCCAGCCGGCCAGCTCCGGCTCGAAGCAGAGTTTTTCCAGCAGATCGAGGGAGATCTCCAGGCGGTCGGCCTCTTCGGCGTCGATGTTGATGCCGATGTCGTACTGGCGGGCCAGCAGGGTCAGGGACTTCAGGCGCGGGTACAGCTCTTCCATCACCCGGTCGTACTGCGCGCGGCTGTAGCGCGGGTGCAGGGCGGAAAGCTTAATGGAAATGCCGGGGCCTTCATAAATACCGCGACCGTTAGACGCTTTACCGATGGCGTGGATCGCCTGCTGATAGGAGACCATATAGGCCTGCGCGTCGGCGGCGGTCAGCGCCGCTTCGCCCAGCATGTCGTAGGAGTAGCGGAAACCTTTATCTTCCAGCCTGCGGGCGTTCGCCAGCGCTTCCGCGATGGTTTCTCCGGTAACGAACTGCTCGCCCATCAGGCGCATCGCCATGTCCACGCCCTTGCGGATCAGCGGCTCGCCGCTCTTGCCGATGATGCGGTTCAGGGAGCGTGACAGGTTGGCTTCGTTATGGGTGGAGACCAGCTTGCCGGTAAACAGCAGGCCCCAGGTGGCGGCGTTGACGAACAGCGACGGGCTGCGGCCAATGTGGGAGTGCCAGTTGCCGTTGCTGATTTTGTCGCGGATCAGCGCATCGCGGGTAGCCTTATCGGGGATACGCAGCAGCGCCTCCGCCAGGCACATCAGCGCCACGCCTTCCTGTGAGGAGAGGGAGAACTCCTGCAGCAGGCCCTGCACCATCCCGGCGCGGCCGCTTGCGGTTTTCTGGTTACGCAGCTTGTCGGCCAGCTGGTACGCCAGGCTGTGCGCCCGGGCGGCAACGGCTTCCGGCAGGCGGGCCTGCTCCAGCAGCATCGGCACGGCATCGGTTTCGGCACGACGGTAGGCTCCGGTAATGGCGGCGCGGCTGACGGACTGGGGCAGGATCTGCTCGGCAAATTCGAGGAACGGCTGATGGTTCTCTTCAACAGCCGTCGCGGCGTCTTCGCTTTCGTTCGCCGCGCCCGCCAGCAGGGCAGGCAGCTCCGGCAGACCGTCTTCGCTCTCCAGCCTTTCCAGATAGTTAAAAATCGCCTGCTTGATTAACCAGTGCGGCGTGCGGTCAATGCGGGTCGCCGCGTTTTTAATCCGTTCGCGGGTAGCGTCATCAAGCTTAACCCCCATGGTGGTCATCCCCATGCCAAAACTCCTGTTGTTCTGTAATAGCGTTCTGTAGATAGCGTGAAATATCCACCATGTTGCAACTTTGTGCAACCGTGTTAAATGTGACCTGGTCTGCAAGCTGGAAAATGAATGGATTGTTAACGATTAGTTAGCTGAGAAAATGCACCGGTCGATGTTGTCGGGCCCAGTTTTTATGCGGTGCTTAACACTTTTTAAAGGTGCAACCCGTAAAAGCGTGAGCGAGTGCAACCTATAGGAAAGACGTATAAAACCAGGGATGAAATTCATGTAAATGCAGTGTTAAATCGTTTGTCAGTGGGAGGCGTATACGGCAGGATAGCGCGCCCAACGGAAACACATACACACATCACTACGTTCCGGTGATGACATAACAAGGCAGCCCGGACGGCTGTCGCTCGACATTTTGGAGAATTTGAATGGCTATTAGCACACCGATGCTGGTGACATTTCTCGTTTATATTTTTGGCATGATCCTGATAGGGTTTTTGGCGTGGCGTTCCACTAAAAACTTTGACGACTACATACTGGGCGGGCGCAGCCTGGGCCCGATGGTAACCGCGCTCTCTGCGGGCGCATCCGACATGAGCGGCTGGCTGCTGATGGGCCTGCCGGGCGCAATTTTCATCTCCGGCATCTCCGAAAGCTGGATCGCCATCGGCCTGACCGTTGGCGCGTGGATCAACTGGAAGCTGGTGGCAGGCCGTCTGCGCGTGCATACCGAAGCCAACAACAACGCCCTGACGCTGCCGGACTACTTCACCGGACGCTTTGAGGATAACAGCCGTATTCTGCGCATTATCTCGGCGGTAGTTATTCTGCTGTTCTTCACCATCTACTGTGCCTCCGGCATCGTGGCGGGCGCGCGCCTGTTTGAAAGCACCTTCGGCATGAGCTATGAAACGGCGCTGTGGGCCGGTGCGGCCGCGACTATCCTCTATACCTTCGTGGGCGGATTCCTGGCGGTAAGCTGGACCGATACCGTGCAGGCGAGCCTGATGATTTTCGCGCTGATCCTGACCCCGGTAATTGTGATTTTCACCGTCGGCGGCTTTGGCGAATCGCTCGAAGTCATCAAGCAGAAGAGCATCGAAAACGTCGACATGCTGAAAGGGCTGAACTTCGTGGCCATCGTCTCCCTGATGGGCTGGGGGCTGGGCTACTTCGGTCAGCCGCACATTCTGGCGCGCTTTATGGCGGCGGATTCCCACCACACCATCGTCCACGCGCGCCGCATCAGCATGACGTGGATGATCCTGTGCCTGGCGGGCGCGTGCGCGGTCGGCTTCTTCGGCATTGCCTACTTCAATAACAACCCGGCACAGGCGGGCGCGGTGAACCAGAACGCCGAACGCGTGTTCATCGAGCTGGCGCAGATCCTGTTTAACCCGTGGATTGCCGGTATTCTGCTCTCCGCCATCCTGGCGGCGGTGATGTCCACCCTGAGCTGCCAGCTGCTGGTGTGCTCCAGCGCCATCACGGAAGATCTTTACAAGGCCTTCCTGCGCAAGGGCGCAAGCCAGAAAGAGCTGGTATGGGTAGGGCGCTTTATGGTGCTGCTGGTGGCGCTGATTGCCATCGCCCTGGCGGCGAACCCGGAGAACCGCGTGCTGGGCCTGGTAAGCTACGCCTGGGCGGGCTTTGGCGCCGCGTTTGGTCCGGTGGTGCTGTTCTCCGTGCTGTGGTCACGCATGACCCGCAACGGCGCGCTGGCGGGGATGATTATCGGTGCGGTGACCGTCATCGTCTGGAAACAGTTCGCGTGGCTGGGGCTGTATGAAATCATTCCGGGCTTCATCTTCGGCAGCATCGGGATTGTGGTGTTCAGCCTGCTGGGTAAAGCGCCGTCTGCCGCGATGCAGAAACGCTTTGCTGAAGCGGACGCGCACTATCACTCTGCACCGCCAGCTAAGCTTCAGGCTGAGTAAAAACATATCCCCTCTCCCCACAGGGGAGAGGGGATAGACCGCTCACCAGTGCGAGATGATAAATGATGATTAAAACAGGGTTAATGGTGGCAGCATTAGTGACGCTGGCGGGCTGTAATGCACCCTCGCAGCGCGCGCCAGCTGAAACCTGCAAGGCGGAAAACCAGATGCAGCAGACCACGCTCTATTTCGGGCTAAATCGCCCGGCCGGGGCGCAAATCACCGCCAGCGAGTGGCAGCAGTTCGTTGACCGGGACGTGACGCCGCGCTTTCGCGACGGCTTAACGGTGATGGACGCGCGCGGGCAGTGGCTGGGGAACGACGGGAAGGTGGCCCGCGAGCCGAGCAAGGCGCTGATGCTGATCCACGCAAAAGATGCCCAGAGCGAGACGAATATTGAAGCGCTGCGCGGGATCTATAAATCCCGCTTCGCGCAGGAGTCGGTAATGCGGGTCGATTTGCCGGCGTGCGTGCAGTTCTGAATCAAAAACGGCGGCCTCAGCCGCCGTTTTCGCTTACAGCACCAGCCCCGCAAAGCTCGCCGACAGCAGGCTCACCAGCGTCGCGCCGTACACCAGGCGTAAACCAAACCGCGAGACCACGTTGCCCTGCTGCTCGTTCAGCCCCTTAATGGCCCCGGCAACAATGCCGATAGAGGCGAAGTTAGCAAACGACACCAGGAACACCGACAAAATACCCAGCCCGCGCGGCGACATCTGATGGGCAATTTTTTGCAGCTCAATCATCGCCACAAATTCATTCGCCACCAGCTTGGTTGCCATAATACTGCCCGCGCTTAAGGCATCGCTCAGCGGAATACCGACCAGCCACGCCAGCGGATAGAATACGTAGCCCAGAATCTGCTGGAAGCTCATGCCGAATACGCTGGAGAAGAGGGCGTTAACGGCGCTGATAAGGGCGATAAAGCCAATCAGCATCGCCAGAATAATCATCGCCACCTTAAAGCCTGCCAGAATATACTCGCCCAGCATTTCGAAGAAGCTCTGGGACTCATGCAGCTTTTCCAGTTTGATATCCGGCTCGGCTTCCGGGCGCGCCGGGTTAATAACCGAGAGAATAATAAAGGTGCTGAACATATTCAGTATCAGCGCCGCGACGACAAATTTGGCGTCGAGCATGGTCATATAGGCGCCGACGATCGACAGGGAGACCGTCGACATCGCCGTTGCCGCCATGGTAAAGAGGCGGCGAGAGGAGAGATCGCCCAGCACGCCCTTGTAGGCAATGAAGTTTTCCGACTGGCCGAGGATAAGCGAGCTCACCGCATTAAACGACTCCAGCTTGCCCATGCCGTTAAGTTTTGACAGCAGCGTCCCGATGATCCGAATAAAGATCGGCAGAATGCGCCAGTGCTGAAGAATACCAATCAGGGCCGAGATAAAAATAATGGGGCAGAGCACGCCAAGGAAAATGAACGCCAGCCCTTTATCGCCCATCCCGCCAAAGACAAAATTAGTCCCTTCGGCAGCGAATTTCAGCAGCGATTCAAAGAAGCCGGAGACGTATTTAATAATGAACAGACCGCTTTCCGCGTGCAGAAAAAAGAATGCCAGCGCGATTTCAATGACGATCAGCTGTAAAACAAAGCGGATGCGAATTTTTCGGCGGTCGAAACTCACCAGCCAGGCAAGCGCAAGAATAATCACCAGCGCCAGCAGGAAATGGACAATCTTAAACATGGTTTATTTTCAGTTGGTTTTCGAGGCGGACATTTAGCCATAGCGGCGGTTAACCGTAAACGAACATTTTTGTTATATCTTCTGAACAAAACGGTTTTCCTGCGAATGATTACCCGGCAATGCGTTTACATCTGGTCATCAAAACGCCCTACATTTCGCTTGTTTTTCTTGTTTGCGTAATGATAATCACTATCACAAGAATTTACTTTTCTTTGCATGAGTTGACCGAGATAAACATTTAAAGGTGTCTGCATGTTTGTTCCTTTTCTCATTATGTTACGTGAAGGGCTTGAAGCGGCCCTGATCGTCAGCCTTATCGCCAGTTACCTGAAGCGTACTCAGCGTGGACGCTGGATTGGCGCGATGTGGGCTGGCGTTTTCCTCGCCGCGGCGCTCTGCCTGGGGCTCGGGATCCTCATCAACGAAACTACCGGCGAGTTTCCCCAGAAAGAGCAGGAGCTGTTTGAGGGCATCGTCGCGGTAATTGCGGTGTTCATCCTCACCTGGATGGTGTTCTGGATGCGCAAAGTCTCGCGCAACGTGAAGGTTCAGCTGGAGCAGGCGGTGGATAACGCGCTGCAAAAAAGCGGCAACCACGGCTGGGCGCTGATTCTGATGGTCTTTTTTGCCGTTGCGCGTGAAGGCCTGGAGTCCGTGTTCTTTCTGCTGGCGGCGTTCCAGCAGGACGTTGGCATCTGGCCGCCGCTGGGCGCCGTGCTGGGGCTTGCCGCCGCCGTGATGCTGGGCTTCCTGCTTTACTGGGGCGGCATTCGCCTGAACCTCGGCGCGTTCTTCAGGTGGACCAGCCTGTTTATCCTGCTGGTAGCCGCCGGGCTGGCGGCAGGCGCGATCCGCGCCTTCCACGAGGCGGGGCTGTGGAACCACTTCCAGGACGTGGCGTTCGATCTCAGCAACGTCCTCTCCACCCATTCACTGACCGGCACCCTGCTCGAAGGCATCTTCGGCTATCAGGAAACGCCGAGCGTCAGCGAAGTGGCGATGTACTTTATCTACCTCATTCCGGCGCTGGTGCTGTTTTTCATACCAGCACGCCCGGGCGCTCAGGCGTCGCGTACTGCATCCTGACGCGTCTCGGTTAGTTACAACATACTTTAAAAGGGAAGGACCATGGCAATTCAATTTCGTCGTAGTACGTTACGGGCTGGTGTGGCGGCGCTGATTGCGTCCGCATTCGCGGCGCAGGCTGCGGATATTCCACAGGTTAAAGTGACCGTAACCGATAAGCAGTGCGAACCGATGACCATCACGGTTAACAGCGGCAAAACCCAGTTTATTATTCAGAACCACAGCCAGAAGGCGCTGGAGTGGGAGATCCTGAAGGGCGTGATGGTGGTGGAAGAGCGCGAGAATATCGCGCCGGGCTTCAGCCAGAAGATGACCGCCAGCCTGCAGCCGGGTGAGTACGAGATGACCTGCGGCCTGCTGACTAACCCTAAGGGCAAGCTGATTGTCAAAGGTGCAGCGACGGCAGACGCCGCCAAAGGCACGGCCTTACTTAGCCTGGGCGACGCCATTACCGCCTATAAAGCCTACGTCACCAAAGAGACGGCGGATCTGGCGGCGGGCACCAAGGCCTTTACCGATGCGGTGAAGGCGGGGGATATCGACAAAGCAAAATCCCTGTATGCGCCAACCCGACAGCACTACGAGCGCATTGAGCCGATTGCCGAGCTGTTCTCTGACCTTGACGGCAGCATCGATGCCCGTGAAGACGACTACGAGCAGAAGGCCGCCGACCCGAAATTCACCGGCTTCCACCGTCTGGAAAAAGCCCTGTTTGGCGATAACTCCACCAAAGGGATGGAGAAATACGCCGAACAGCTGAACACCGACGTGCTGGAGCTGCAAAAACGCATCAGCGAGCTGGCCTTCCCGCCGTCGAAGGTGGTTGGCGGCGCGGCGGGACTGATAGAAGAAGTCGCCGCGAGCAAAATCAGCGGGGAAGAAGATCGCTACAGCCACACCGACCTGTGGGATTTCCAGGCGAACGTTGACGGCGCGCAGAAAATTGTCGACCTGCTGCGTCCTCAGCTGCAAAAAGAGAACGGCGAGCTGCTGGCGAAGGTGGATGCCAACTTCAAAAAAGTGGACGCTATCCTGGCGAAATACCGCACCAGAGACGGGTTTGTAACGTACGATAAGCTGACCGATGCCGATCGTAACGCGCTGAAAGGCCCGATTACCACGCTGGCGGAAGATCTCTCCCTGCTGCGTGGCGTGCTGGGTCTGGACTAAGCGCGATGAACAAGCATGACGAGTACGACGTAGCGGAGCCTTCCCGCCGTCGTTTACTGAAAGGGGCTGGGGCGCTGGGCGGCGCGCTTGCCCTGACGGGGGGCTGTCCCGTGGCGCATGCGGCCAAACCGCAAAGCGCGCCGGGCACGCTGTCGCCGGATGCGCGTATGGAAACGCAGCCGTTTTACGGCGAGCACCAGGCGGGGATCCTGACGCCGCAGCAGGCTTCCATGATGCTGGTGGCGTTTGATTCCCTGGCGAGCGATAGGGCCGACCTTGAGCGCCTGTTCAGGCTGCTGACCGCGCGCATCGCCTTTCTTACCGCGGGCGGCCCGGCGCCGGAAACGCCCAATCCGCGCCTGCCGCCGATGGATTCCGGTATTCTCGGCGCGTTTATTGCGCCCGATAGCCTGACCATCACCGTCTCGGTAGGGGCATCGCTGTTTGATGACCGTTACGGGCTGGCGAAGCAGAAGCCGAAAGCGCTGCAAAAAATGACGCGTTTCCCGAATGATTCCCTTGACGCGGCGCTGTGCCACGGCGATCTGCTGTTGCAGATCTGCGCCAACACCCAGGACACGGTGATCCACGCCCTGCGCGATATCATCAAGCACGCTCCGGATCTGCTGAGCGTGCGCTGGAAGCGGGAAGGGTTTATCTCTGACCACGCGGCGCGCAGCAAAGGCAAAGAGACGCCGGTCAACCTGCTGGGCTTCAGGGACGGCACCGCTAACCCGGACAGCAGCAATGGCGCGCTGATGGACAGCGTGGTGTGGGTTACGGCGGACCAGGGCGAACCGGCCTGGGCGGTGGGCGGCAGCTATCAGGCTGTCCGTATCATTCAGTTCCACGTGGAGTTCTGGGACCGCACGCCGCTAAAGGAGCAGCAGACTATCTTTGGCCGCGACAAGCAGACCGGCGCACCGCTGGGCATGAAGAGTGAGCACGATGAGCCAGACTATGCCCGCGATCCGGATGGCGATGTCATCGCGCTGGACAGCCATATTCGCCTCGCCAATCCACGCACCAGAGAGACGCAGTCCAGCCTGATGATGCGCAGGGGCTACAGCTATTCGCTGGGGGTGACCAACTCCGGGCAGCTTGATATGGGGCTGTTGTTTGTCTGCTATCAGCACGATCTCGAGAAAGGGTTTCTCACCGTACAGAAGCGGCTGAACGGCGAAGCGCTGGAGGAGTATATTAAGCCCATCGGTGGCGGCTATTTCTTTGCCCTGCCTGGCCCGCGCGACGGGAACGCGTATCTCGCACAAGGGCTGATTGAAGCCTGATAATCGTCCCTGCGACCGTTCGCAGGGACATTATTTTTTCCATAGACTATCTTATTGTTATATTTCTGTAATATTTCTATATGAGACTGATTTTCCATGTAGGGACAGTCTGAAAAGTTGCATTCAGGTAAAATAAATGTTGCATTTATGATAAAGCCTGATGTACTTAAGATAAGACAGCGGTAGTTCCCGGCAGTGATGTTACTCACTATGGAGATCGCGAATGGTTGCGTCCTGTACTGGACAAGGTAAACACATCAACCGCAGCACCCGGCGCGGAGGCTCAGACTCCGGCAGCGATTTCCTCACCACTACAATCTCCCCTTCACCTCAAAAACCTGTTTCTACCGACGTGCATAGCGGTGCGCGTAGCCGTTCTGTATCGTCATCCGGTAATGCAAGCAATGGCTTACAAGGAAGCCAACCCTCTGATGTTCGTGCGCATAATCGTGCCGACGCTGGCGCGTGTGATGAATACCAACAACTCAAGGTGCTATCCATGGGAAGACAAAAAGCAGTGATCAAAGCTCGTCGTGAAGCAAAACGTGTGCTGAGACGGGATTCACGTAGCCATAAGCAACGTGAAGAAGAATCGGTCACCTCGCTTGTGCAGATGAGCGGCGTAGAATCCATTGGCATGGCGCGGGATAGCCGCGATGCATCGCCAATTGTGGCGCGAAATGAAGCTCAGGCGCACTACCTGAATGCTATCGAGAGTAAACAGCTCATCTTTGCAACCGGGGAAGCCGGATGCGGGAAAACGTGGATCAGCGCAGCCAAAGCGGCGGAGGCGCTGATTCATAAGGACGTGGAACGGATCATCGTGACCCGTCCGGTACTGCAGGCTGATGAAGATCTTGGCTTCCTGCCCGGCGACATTTCGGAGAAGTTTGCCCCGTACTTCAGGCCCGTCTATGACGTGCTGGTGAAGCGGCTGGGCGCTTCCTTTATGCAGTACTGCCTGCGGCCAGAGATTGGCAAGGTGGAAATCGCGCCGTTCGCCTATATGCGCGGACGTACATTTGAAAATGCGGTCGTTATTCTTGACGAGGCTCAGAACGTGACCGCTGCGCAAATGAAGATGTTTTTAACGCGCCTCGGGGAGAACGTGACGGTTATCGTCAATGGCGATATTACCCAGTGTGACCTGCCGTCGGGCGTTAAGTCCGGCCTCAGCGATGCCATGTCACGTTTTGAGGAAGATGAAATGATAGGCGTTGTTCGCTTTACCAAAGAGGACTGCGTCCGCTCGGCGCTGTGTCAGCGCACGCTGGAAGTTTATTCCGATTAAGGCAAAGCTTCATCATTCCACTTACTAAGCCATTCCTTCCCGGCATAATGCCGGGAAGCTTCGCTTATTCCCTTTATAATATAATTCTCTGCTTAGCTCATATTAATTTCCTGTCGAACGGGGCGGGGTTTACGTATTATTTTGCGGTGGTCGGTTTTATAAAAATCGCAGAAGTGTGATATGTATTTATAATACCCACAAAATATCTGTGAATATAATGATCGTGCTAATTGTTGCGCTAAATTTAAACGTGAATATTGTCACATAACCTTGCTAAGGCGTAAAAATTAAGTTGGTGTATTCTGGTTAATTATCTATGTTTCGTACTTGTTCAAACACAATTCTAAGAAGAAATACACCAGGGAAGCATTTTCCCTGGCACATCACGCTGAGGGTCATACATGAACGAACTGGTTAGTGCAATTAACGGTGTTATCTGGAGCCCGGCGTTAATTTTTTTATGTCTGGGTGTTGGCCTCTATTTTTCACTGCGTAGTCGTTTTCTGCAGTTACGCCATATAAAACATATGATTACCCTTATGTTTCAGGGTGGGGCTACCGATGCCGGCGTATCGTCGTTTCAGGCGCTGACGATGACGCTGGCGGGGCGCGTGGGTACCGGGAACATCGCCGGTGTGGCCACCGCCATTACCTTTGGTGGGCCGGGCGCGCTTTTCTGGATGTGGGTAGTGGCGTTTTTGGGCGCCAGCTCTGCATTCGTAGAGTCCACGTTAGGGCAGGTATATAAAGAAAAAATTAACGGTGAATACCGTGGTGGCCCCGCCTTTTATATTGAGAAAGGGCTGGGGGTAAAGTGGTACGCATGGTTATTTGCTATCGTCACCATTTTCTCCTGCGGATTATTACTGCCGGGCGTTCAGGCAAACTCCATTGCCGCCAGCCTGGATATTGCCTTCGGCCTTAACCCAAACGTCACGGCAGCATTGCTGGCTGTACTGTTAAGCTTCATTATTTTCGGCGGCGTGAAAAGGATCGCCAGCTTTAGCAGCATGGTGGTTCCGTTTATGGCGCTCGGCTATATTATTGTTGCCTGCGTTATTATCGCCATCAATATTGAAAAACTGCCTTCCGTTATTCTGCTGATCTGGAAAAGTGCTTTTGGCCTCGAAGCGGGCTTTGGTGCAATCCTGGGCCAGGCTATCATGTGGGGCGTTAAGCGCGGCGTGTATTCCAACGAGGCCGCGCAGGGTACCGGACCGCATGCATCATCGGCGGCGGCAGTGAGCCATCCGGTGAAGCAGGGGCTGGTTCAGGCATTTTCCGTTTATATCGATACGCTGTTTGTCTGCTCCGCGACCGGATTTATGCTGCTGATCACCGGGCTGTATAATGTCCAGGGCGTTGACGGCGCTGCGCTTTATACCGGTATTTCGGGCGTCGCGGCAGGTCCCGGCTATGTGCAGACGGCGATGGAAAGTATGATGCCGGGCTTTGGCAATTACTTTGTCGCTATCGCGCTGTTCTTCTTTGCCTTCACCACCATCATTGCCTATTACTATATCGCCGAAACCAATATCGCCTACATTAACCGTAAAATTCACCGCCCGTGGCTGACATTCCTGCTTAAATTATGTCTGATGGCGTCCACGGTATATGGCACAATCCGCACCGCGGATCTGGCATGGGGATTAGGGGATATCGGGGTAGGGCTGATGGCATGGCTCAACATTATTGCCATTGTCCTCCTGCATAAAAAAGCCTTTGCCAGCCTGAAGGATTACGAGACCCAGAACGCGCAGGGGCTTGATCCGCAGTTTGATCCGGTTCGGCTTGGGATCAAAAATGCGGATTACTGGCTGGGGGAGCGCAGGGATGAGGGGGGTGCTCAGCCTGGGCAGGTTGCATCTCCTGAAGGAAAGCAGCCGGCAGGGAAGTTGAATAGCTGAGGATTAAAATAAAAAAGCCCGTGCCAACGCACGGGCTTTTTTATAAGTGAGGCGGCTGAGTTCGCACCGGGGGGATTGACTCGCTTTGCTCGCCCTGCGGGCAGCCTGTTCGCTGCGCTCGCAGTCTGTCCAACTGGCTGCGCCAGTTGTCGAACCCCGGTCGGGGGTTCTCATCCCCCCACAGGCGTGCAATATGCGAAAAAAAAGCCCGTACTTTCGTACGAGCTCTTCTTAAAGTATGGCGGTGAGGGGGGGATTGACTCGCTTCGCTCGCCCTGCGGGCAGCCTGTTCGCTGCGCTCTCAGTCTGTCCAACTGGCTGCGCCAGTTGTCGAACCCCGGTCGGGGGTTCTCATCCCCCCCACAGGCGTGCAATATGCGAAAAAAAAGCCCGCATTTTCATGCGAGCTCTTCTTTAAATATGGCGGTGAGGGGGGGATTGACTCGCTTCGCTCGCCCTGCGGGCAGACTGTTCGCTGCGCTCTCAGTCTGTCCAACTGGCTGTCGCCAGTTGTCGAACCCCGGTCGGGG